>NZ_JAGSOG010000284.1 GCF_018139695.1 Actinospica durhamensis
AACGGATCAAGGCGGGAACTCGCACGGTCACCACGCGGCTACAGACGGCCGCCTACCTAGACTTCTCATGTCCGCGGATCGGGACTCACATGTCCGCCCACCACGACTCTTCCACGTCCGCCGTCACTGGCGATAGACATCGTGATGGCGCATATGTTGCGCGACCGCGTGGTGTGGGCTTCAGAGGCGATGCACGACCGCACGGTGTGGGCTTCAGAGGCGGAGGCATTCACCTTGCCACTGGTGTTTTCGGCTGGGTCGACCGTCGCCGAAGCGTCTCGACGCCGGGGCGGGCGGAGGGCTCAGTAGTTCCGGACGGCGGTACCGCAGCGGAGTACCGCAACATGCGTGACGATCGGCTGTTCAGAGTGTCGCTCGCTGATGTAGCCCGTTCGGGTATGGGACACGTCCCTTGGCGTGGTGTAGCCGATCATGCGGCGGTGGTGTTGGGTAGCGCGGGGGTGCTTTCGGGTGGTTCGGTGGGGTAGGGCTAGTCCATGCCCAAAGTCCGACCCGCGCCGCCAGCCAGCCGCAGAGAATCAGTCGGGAGCGTCCCACGATGCGATGATCTGGCTGTGAACACGCCTGATCCTCGTTCGCTCTCGCTCGAACAGCTCGAAGGAGCCTGGCCCGAGCCGCGCGGCGAAGTGACCCGCCTCGTCGCTACGGTGCACGAAGTGCGCCGCAGACCGATCGGCATGCTGGGACCGGAAGAACTGCGGCTGCTCATCAGCCAGGGCCTGAGCTTGCGATATCTGCTGCCCTTGGCAGTCGAGATGCTCCGCGTCGATCCGATGGTGGAAGGCGACCTCTATCCCGGTGATCTGCTCTCCGCCGCGCTGTTCAGAGGTCCCCAGGCATGGGCAGATGTTCCGGACGCAGCTCAGGAGATGTGCAGGATCGTCGCCGGGATCGCCGATCTGGCGCCGGGCATACGGCGAGCAGCTCAGTACCTGGAGGGCTTGGGTGGGTTCTGACAGCCGGGCACCGGGGCACGCCCTTGTTGTTGTGTAGCTGATCAACCGGCGGGCGTGTTCGTGGTGGTGGGTAGCGCGGGGGCGTTTTCGGGGAGCTCGGGGTAGAGCTGGTCCACGCTGCCCTCGGGCAGGTAGCGGCGGGGGAAGGCGATCCACTCGTCGTGTAGCTCGAAGAGCACCGCGGTGACCAGCCACAGCAGCGCGTCGTCGTTGGGGCAGGCCTGGACGACGTCGGTGCGGCGTTTGACTTCGCGGTTGATCCGCTCTTGCGGGTTGGTCGACTGGATCTTCTTCCGATCTCGCTCCGGGAAGGCGGCGAACGCGGTCAGGTCGTCCTTCGCGTCCAGCAGCAGCATGACCTTGAGATTCGGGAACTGCTTGCCGGGCATGTCGGCGACCGTGTCGAGCTGGCTGCGGACCGTCTCCGCGGAGACCATCTCGCCGGCTTCCTTGCTGGTCACGGCAAAGGGTGTTGCGCAGGAAGTGGACCCTGCATCGCTGGTAGGCGGCGCCGAGCATGACCTTGCGGATCGCTTTGATCAGGCCGAGGTGGTGGTCACCGATGACGGGCCGGACGCCGGTCAGGCCGCGTTCGCGCAGGAGACGGAGGACTTCGGTCCAGAACAGTTCGGTCTCGCCGTCGCCGACCATCACGCCGAGCACCTCGCGGCCGCCGTTCTCGGTAATTCCGGTGGCGATGACCACGGCCCGGGAGTCGATCTGGTGCTCGACCCTGGCCTTGCAGTAGGCCGCGTCGAGGTAGATGAGGGGAATCGGACGTGGTCCAAGGGCCGGGTGCGGAACGCGGTCAGCACCGGGAAGAAGCTTCCCGACCGTAACTTGGGGATCGACAGGTCCAGGTCGCCGACCTGCGTCGTGAGGGTCTTGTCACGATGACCGTTGCGGAACGCGGTTCGGTTGCTCGCCCTTCCGCGGCTCCCCAGACGTCTCTGCTCTGGCCGACCCGGAACCGGAGTCGCCGTGTACTCCGCTCGGCGCACATCGAGCACGGCCGGTACCGGGGTACCGGCCGTGCCGAGTCGATGAATCAGTGCTCCCCTAGCTCTTTCCTCATCCCGGCGCACAACGCCCAGATGATGAAGATGTCGATGGCGATCAGCAGGATGGCCCAGAACGGGTAGTAGGGGAGCCAGAGGAAGTTGGCGATCATTCCGAGCCCGGCGACGGCGATGCCGATGATGCGCGCCCACACGGCCCCTGTAAACAGGGCCAGGCCGGTCAGGGCGATGAGGAAGCCCAGGATGAGGTGGATCCAGCCCCAACTGGTCAGGTTCAGCATGTAGGCGTAGTTGCGCGTGACGACGATCAGGTCGTCTTTGGCGATGGCGGTGATCCCCTGGAGAATCGCCATGACGCCGCCGAAGAACATCAGAACTGCGGCGAAGACCGTCCAACCGGTGGCAAAGGGCCGCAGGGAGGCGTCGGTATTCCTCGGCGGTCCGGTGGCGTTGCTGGTCATCTTCGCACTCCCTCGCGTAGGGTCGGGCGACATACCCGAGAGTTCTGCCTCCAGGCTCACACGGCGGGAACGGCGCCGCATCTCGGGACTCGTGCCCGCCTCGATCGTCGGCACCTGGACCACGGATGACCTGCCCGTATGGATGTATCTCTCCGCTACGCCAGCTCGCAGCTCGCTGGGAGCACGCCTGAGTTGCGGGGGAGCTGGAACCGTGCGGAATGACCATCGCGGCAGCGGGTTGCGCAAGGTGATCGGCATCTCAGGCAGGGGGTTCCAGTATGTGCTCGAGAGTTAATAGTCCGATGCCGAGGCAGCCGGCCTCGTCGCCGAGTTGTGCCGGTACGACTTTCGGTAGGCGTTGGAAGGTGAGCCGTTCGGTGAGGCTCGCGCGTAGCGGGGTGAGGAGCGGTTCGCCGGCTTGTGCGAGGCCGCCGCCGATGACGATGACCTCCGGGGCGAGCAGATTTGTCGCCTGGGCCAGTGCGGTTGCGAGTGCTTCGATGGCTTGGTGCCAGACGTGGTGGGCGGTGGTGTCGCCGGTGCGGAGGCGTTGGAAAACTTCGGCGGCGAGGTCTGTGTCGCGCCAGCCGATGTTCGCGGAGAAGAGCACGCGTCCGCGTGTCTCATCGACGATTCCCGGGACGGCCACGCCTGCCGCCTTGACCGTCAGGCCGTGCTCTCGGGCTGCTTGGTGAAGGGTCCGTCAGGGCGGATGCGATGGCGGCGGTGGTGGCTTCGGGACCGTGCGCTCGAGGCGTCGGGAAACGGAGACGGACCACGGGGGCGTGATCGGAACCGATGACCGCGCCCTTCATGAAGGTGCCACCGACATCGAGTGCCGAGACGTAGCTCATGTGCGATTTCACTCCGTTGTCCGGCGCCCCTGGCGGCATCGCGGCCGCCAGGGGCACCTGATCTTCCGCGCTCCCGCTACGTTCTCGCGGAAGTCCCGCTAGATCAGCCTTCTGCGCTCTACACTCCGCGTCAGCTGATGGTCCACTGCTGGAGCGCCGAGCTGGTGTTGGCCTGCTGGGTGACCAGGGCTCCGCTGGTGGCGGAGCCCTGGTCACCAGGAGGCCGCTCTTCTGCAGCGAGCTCGACGCGCCGACGGCACCGGCCTGGTTGCCGGGGTTGATGGCGAGCACTGATTCCGTGGCGGTGCCGGACGGGGTCAGCGTGAGGGACTGTTCGGCCGCGGTGCGGGTTCCGCCGACGGAGCTGCCGGGACCAGAAGTTCACGCTCTCCGAGCTCAAGGTCCCCGCCGTGCTGATCTTCTACCCCGGCGATTGGAGTCTGGTGTGCCGGGGCGAACTGTCGATGACATCCGCATCGGTCGCGACCCGGCGCCGAGCGCAGGCGTGATGGACACCCAAAGCGTGAAGACCGCCGGCGCCGTCCCCGCCCGAGGACAGGGCCCTGACCCCAGTAGAAGGAACGTGAGCCGCAAGCGCGGGATCTTCACCGACGCCCTCGGCCTGATCCTCACCATCGTCGTCACCGCGGCGAGTCTGAGCGACAACAGCCACGGCATCCAACTTCTCGACCAGGTCCACGTCGCCCATTCTGGAATCTCCATGGCCTGGGTCGACCGAGGATGCTGATCAAACGACCCCACCATCAGTGGCCAGATCCGAAACCCTTCTCAAGTATCGCTGAAGCCGAACCGGCTCATCGTCCAGCCACGATCCACCCGTGGCGACGAACGCCAGCCCGAGCAACAGCCCACTACCCCGAGAGTTCATCAGGGGCCTGTGAACCGACCTCGGGAGCGGGCTGCGCGGACGGACGCTGGGGAGATCGGGGCGACGCCGGTCAGTTGTGCTCTGAGGCCTTCCATAGGGCGACGGAGTACTGGTCGGCCTGCGCGTAGGAGACGGTGGAGGGGAAGACGGCCAGGCCGTACTCGGTCGCGTCGATCCAGGTGCACACGTGCAGGGTCTGCGACCCGCCGTCGGACTCGGTCTCTTCACCACAGCTGATCGCGCCGCCGGAGTTGGCCGGAGTCTCCTGGGTGATGCCGGTCGGGCCGCCGGTCCCGTCGATGTTGAGCAGCGCGGAGTTGGCGCCCATGCTGGTGTAGAGGCTCTCGTATCCGCTCGCCGAGGCGTCGCTCAGCTCGACCAGGGTCAGGTTGGCGAAGTACCCCGAGCTGGCGCTCTTCGAATAGGCGCCGAACAGGGCGCTTTCCAGCCCGGCCTGGGAGCTGTCGGCCTGGCTCAGCTCGGACTTCACCTGGTTGCCGACGCTGTTGTTCATCAGGGTGAGGCCGCCGGCTGCGGACGGAATGGTCATCTTCAGCGCCGCGGCGGTGCTCGCGGCCGCCGAGGGCGAAGCGCTCGCGGCACCCGTTGCCGACGTCGCAGACGTCTGTGCTGCGGCGGTACTCGCGACCGCACCCGTCCCGGCGGCGGCATCGGCCGAGCTTGAATTCCCGCTCCCCGACGTCGCCGCGTAGATACCGCCCGCAACCGCAAGTACCGCCACCACCGCGACGCCGGCCAGTAGGCCTGTGCGCCTCGGCTTGCCCGCCGGCGCAGGCGCCGAACCCTGCTCGGGGGCGGGCGCCTGCTGCCCTGTCTCGGCGCCGGCCGAACCAGGCTCTCCGAACGGTGGCAACCGCTCAGAGGGCTCCGACTGGTCGGCGGGTTCCGGCTGCCTTGATTGATCTTCAGAAGTCACCGGCAGAGGGTATCTGGCGGATGATCAGATGAGAAGTCGGCAGGGACGTTCGGACGATCGGGCATCCCCACATGCCGCGAACTCGCCTTCGCGAAAGTGGGCGGGATCGTGCTCCTCCTGAAGTTGAATGAGTGATGTCGGCGTTGGCGCGCTCATGTGAGGCGCGGGGTGGTGTCAGCTCATGGTTCTCGGCCGGGATGAGCACCTGGTGGAGAACAAGTCTCCATCCGAGGCGGCGCACTGTCGCGACCCTGCGAGAGCCGCGGGGCTCGAGTTCTACTTCTGGTCGGCGTTGAACTTCGAGGTCGACCAGAAATAGCCGAGTGCCGTGAGGCCGAGGCACCAGGCGACGGTGAGCCACCCGTTGTGGCCGATCGCGCCGCCGAGCAGCAGGCCTCGGAGGGTTTCGATGGCGGGGGTGAACGGCTGGTACTCGGCGATGGGCTGGAACCAGCCGGGCATGGAGTGGATCGGGGTGAAGGCGCTGGAGATGAGCGGCAGCAGGATCAACGGCATCGCGTTGTTGCTGGCCGCCTCGGCGCTCGGGCTGATCAGGCCCATGCCGACAGCGATCCACGTGAACGCCAAGGCGAACAGCACCAGCACCCCGAGCGCCGCCATCCACCCCAGGGCGGTGGCGTGTGACCGGAAGCCGATCGCCACCGCGATGGCCCCCACGAGGACGACGCTCACGATGGACTGCAGCACACTGCCTACGACGTGTCCGATGAGCACCGACGGGCGGTGGATGGCCATGGTGCGGAAGCGGGCGATGATGCCCTCGGTCATGTCGTTGGACACCGAGATCGCAGTCCCGACCACCGTGCTGCCGATGGTCATCAGCAGCAGCCCCGGCACGACGTAGGCGATGTACGCGGAGCGGTTGCCGCCGATGCCCGCGCTCATCGTGCCGCCGAAGATGTAGACGAACAGCAACAGCAGCATGACCGGGGTGAGCAGCAGGTTCAACGTCAGGGAGGGATAGCGCCGGGCGTGCAGCAGATTGCGGCGCAGCATCGTGGACGAGTCGCGGACGGCCAGGGACATGGAACTCATCGGGCAGGCTCCTGCAGTTCGCTGGGCAGGCCGGATTCGCCGGCCTGGGGGACGGGGCCGGTCAAGGCGAAGAACACGTCGTCGAGGTCGGGGGTGTGCACGGTCAGCTCGTCCGCCTCGATGCCGGCCGAGTCCAGCCGGTCGAGGATGGCGCGCAGCGCGCGCTGGCTGCCTTCGCTGGGGATCTGCAGCGTCAGCGCCGCGTCGTCCGGCGTGGCTTCCGGCAGGGCGCCGGCGGCGGACTGGTAGGTGGCCGGGTCGGTGAAGCGCAGCCGCACGTGCCCGCCGGGGATCAGCCGCTTCAGCTGTTCGGCGGTGCCCTCGGCGGCGATCTTCCCGTCGTGAAGCACCGCGATCCGGTCGGCGAGCTCGTCGGCCTCGTCGAGGTACTGGGTGGTGAGGAAGACGGTGACGCCGCCGGTGACCAGCTCGCGGATGATCTGCCACATGGTGTGTCGTGCGCGTGGGTCAAGGCCCGTGGTCGGCTCGTCCAGGAAGATGATCCGCGGGTCGCCGACCAGGGTCATGGCGATGTCCAGTCGGCGCTTCATACCCCCCGAGTAGGTGGAGGCGGGCTTCTTCGCCGCCTCGACGAGGTCGAAGCGCGCGAGAAGTTCGGCGGCGGTGCGCCGGCCCTCGCGCTTGGGCAGGTGGTGCAGGTCCGCCATCAGGAGCATGTTCTCCTCGCCGGTGATCAGCCCGTCGACGGCGGAGAACTGGCCGGTGACGCCGATCGCGGCGCGCACCGCCTGCGGATCGGCGGCCAGATCGTGACCGCCGATGCGGACTTCGCCGCTCCCGGGGTCGGCGGAGATGAGGGTGGAAAGGATCTTCACGGCTGTGGTCTTGCCGGCGCCGTTCGGGCCGAGCAGGGAGAAGATGGTGCCTTCCGGGACGGTCAGGTCGATGCCGTCCAGGACGGTCTTATCGCCGTAGGACTTGCGCAGCCCGCGGGCCGAGATCGCTGCGCCAGTGGGTGTCGTCATGGCGGTCAGGCCCCCTGCTCCAGGCGCGGCACACGGCGGATGGGGCATTTCGGTGTTTCATGCATGACAGAGACCTTCTATGGTGGAATGTGGGTGGAGTGGAACGACGTCCGGATCAGAAACCTGCCGGCGGTGCCCATTCGACGAGCTGGATCACGATGCCGTTGGGGTCGGTCAACCGCAGCGACCACTCACCCCACGGCTCCAGCCGCAGAGCCGTGGTGACGTCGGCTCCCTCCCGCAGCAGGCGCTCGTGCTCGGCGGCGATGCCGGTCACCGTGAAGGACACGACCGCGCCGGTCGGCGTCCGCTCGCCGGCCCAGAGTTCGATGTCGGCGGCCGCGTCGTCGCGGGCCAGCCGGATGAATCCCTCGGCGACGGTCACCTCGCGGAAACCCAGGTGTGTACTGAGGAACCGGCTGGACGCCGCGACGTCCGCGACGGTCAGCGACACGGTGGAGGCGATGATGTTCACGGCGCTACCCGAGCCGATGCCTGGTGAGGCCGGTGTATGTCATGGGTTGGACCCTCCTCTCGTCGATGTCAGGATTCTTCTGCCTCGGCGGTATCTGATCAACGACAGATCATGCAACATCGGTTAACCTGGCGGTTCACGATCACAAGGGGGTGTGGTGGAACTTCGCGACATCGAGATCTTCCTCGCGCTGGCCGAGGAGCTGCATTTCGGGCGGACGGCCGAGCTGCTGCACGTCTCGCCGGCCCGGGTCAGCCAGGCGATCAAGAAGCAGGAGCGGGCGATCGGGGCAGAGCTGTTCGTGCGGACCAGCCGCAACGTCCGGCTGACGCCGGTCGGCGAGCGGCTGCGGGACGAGCTGGCGGCCGGATATCGGCAGATCCAGGAGGCAATCGCCGGCGCGGCCGCGGCCGCACGGTGCGTGAGCGGCGTCGTCCGGATCGGATTCGCGTCGCCCTGGTGCGGTGACCTCGTCGTCAAGGCTGCCGACGTGTTCCGCCAGCGGCATCCGGCCTGCGAGGTGCAGATCATCGAGCGGCTGCTGGCCGACCGCTTCGGCCCGCTGCGCACCCGGGAGTTGGACCTGCAGCTGACCGAGTTGCCGGCCGAAGAGCCGGACATCGTCGTCGGCCCGATCCTGTTTCGCGAACCCCGGGCGCTCATGATGTCCGTCGACCACCCGCTCGCCCGGAACCAGACGGTCTCCATCGAGGACTACGGCGACTGCGTGGTGATCGGCGTCGCCTCGGTACCGGACTACTTCCGGGATTTCCATCTGCCGCTTCGCACGCCGTCGGGTAGGCCCATCACACACGGTCGGCTGGCCGCGTCGTTCCAGGAAGCGCAGTCCCTGATCGGAGCTGACAAGGGAGTCCAGCCGTCCACGGTGCGCGCGGCGCTCTACCACGCACGTCCCGACATCGTCTTCGTACCCTTCCGCGACGCCCCGACCGTCGACTACGGCGTCACCTGGCTGACCGATGGCGACTCCGTGAAGATTCATGCGTTCACTCAAGCCCTGCTCGACGTGGCGAGCGGCAAGTGACGTGGAGCATCGCGACATCGAGATCTTCCTGGCGCTCGCTGAGGAGCTGCATTTCGGGCGGACAGCCGGGCAGTTGCACGTCTCGCCGGCCCGGGTCAGCCAGGCGATAAAGAAGCAGGAGCGGGCGATCGGGGCCGAGCTGTTCGCGCGGACCAGCCGCAACGTCCGGCTGACGCTGGCTGGCGAGCAGTTGCGCGCCGACCTCATCCCGGTCTACCGCGGGCTGAGGGTGGGGATCTGTGGTCGGTTATGGTGAAGCCGCGATGGTCTCCCTCCCGGCCGTGGACCCGCGCGGGAGGGAGCCACGTCATCGCGTTTTGTGGCTCAATGCCTCTAGGAGCCGGTTGGCTTCTTGGCCGACGCGAGTCTGCTTTTTCATGGTGGCCAGCGTTGCGAGCCCGGGGATCTCGGTGACTCCTGCCACGGCGTTGGCCGCACAGCGCGCGGCGAGCAGGAGTAGATCTGGTAGGTCTCGTATGTCGGGCGTCGTGGCGAGGACGTCGATGGCGGCGGCTGTGGCCGTGAAGACGTGCGTGGCGGCTCCGGCCTGTTCGGCTTGTTGAAGTGATGCGATGAGCCGCTTGGGTCTGATCATGTCGCGGCGCCAGAGTTCTGCGGCCAGTCGGCCGAGGTGTGCGGGCTGCAGGATGCCGCGCGCTGCGAGGGTGAGGAAGGCATCTTGAGCGGCGACTCGGTTGTCCAGTCGCTCGGCCGTCAGGCCGTAGGCGAGGGCGAGGTGCGTGATGGGGCCGGGGATTCCGGCTGTTTCGGCGAGGTGGGGGAAGATCGTGGGTCCGCTTCGGTCCTCGCCGTTGGCCTGCTGGTAGAGGACGGGTATGGCGTGCGCGGCGAGGAGTTCTGGGTGCTGGGGGAGCAATACCGGCCAGAAATCACACTGAAGATTCCACCTCCTGTGGAATGCCATCTTGTCCTGAGGGTCGTACGGCGGTACCAGGACCCAGTACGGGCTCGTTGCCTCCCCTCCGACGGGGCGCATCGGCTCGGGCCGGGTGCTGCTGGACATGCCCAGCGGTCTCGCGTACGGCATCAGGTTTCTGCCGTACGTCTTGGCCTGGTCGAGGTAGTCGTCGAGAGCCGGCATCGGAGCCGGTAGCGCGGTCAGGCCGGCGGATGAAGACCGAATGTGGTCACGCGCGCTGTCGCTCACGCGGATCAGCGCTTGCTGTAGATCGTGCTTGAGCGGGCTGACCGTGCGCTGTTCGTACATTGCAATTCGTGCACGCAGGACATCGGCGTCGATTGCGCCCGAGGGCTCGGTGGGCGCGGCGAGTAGCGAGGGAACGGGCTGTTGGGCGAGGAGCGCGTCGGTGAGTTCGTTGATGCGTAAGACGGTCACCATGGTGGGGTTGGTGGCCTCGTCCGCGGTGAGACGTGTGATTTTGGACTGGCGGTGGTCTTCTCCCAGCGCGGCGTCGAAGAGGCAGCGCAACGCTCCAGGGAAGGTGTTCTGCTGCCAGCCGTAGATCGTCTGCGGAGGATACGTCGCGCGCAGCGGCGCGAGTGCCACGGCCAGCGCTTCACGGTTCCGGTCGGCATGAACGGCCACCGACGCCATGAGCAGTTCCACCTCGAGCGGCGTGATGGCCGTATTTGCCAACACGGGTGTGAACGCGGTGATCAACTCGTCGAGCGAATCGATCGCGGATGGCATCGGCACAGGCTGGAAGGGCGGGAGCTCGGTCGGCGCCGGTGAAGCCGGGATGGGAGCGGCCTGCGCGCCCGGGACGGAGAACACGCGCGCGGCATCGTCGCGCAGTGCCGGATCGAGGTGTTGCGCGGCTTGGAACAGCACGGAGATGACATCGGTGTGGGCTGCCCCGCGAATTTTGGACACTGGTCCCGCGGTGTGATCACGCGGCGAGCGTCAGGTTCGCCTGCTTCTCTCGGTAGGCTTCGAGGGGAGTCGCATAGCCGATCCCCGAGTGAAGGCGTTGG
>NZ_JAGSOG010000285.1 GCF_018139695.1 Actinospica durhamensis
CCTCATCTCCCCGCCGCCGCACCACGACATCTACTCCATCGAAGACCTCGCCCAGCTCATCCACGACCTGAAGAACGCCAACCCCTCGGCCCGCGTGCACGTCAAGCTGGTCTCCGAGGTCGGCGTCGGCACGGTCGCGGCGGGCGTGTCCAAGGCACACGCCGACGTGGTGCTCATCTCCGGCCACGACGGTGGCACCGGCGCAGCCCCGCTCACCTCGCTCAAGCACGCGGGCGGCCCGTGGGAGCTCGGCCTGGCCGAGACCCAGCAGACGCTGCTGCTCAACGGGCTGCGCGACCGGATCACCGTGCAGACCGACGGCCAGCTCAAGACCGGCCGCGACGTGGTCGTGGCCGCGCTGCTCGGCGCCGAGGAGTTCGGCTTCGCCACCGCGCCGCTCGTCGTCTCCGGCTGCGTCATGATGCGCGTGTGCCACCTCGACACCTGCCCCGTCGGCGTCGCCACCCAGAACCCCGAACTGCGCGCCCGCTTCTCCGGCAAGCCCGAGTTCGTGGTCACCTTCTTCGAGTACATCGCCGAGGAAGTCAGGGAGCTGCTCGCCGAGCTCGGCTTCCGCAGCATCGAGGAGGCGGTCGGCCGGGTCGAGCACCTGGACGCCACCAAGGCGGTCGAGCACTGGAAGGCCGCGGGCCTTGACCTGACCCCGCTCTTCCACCTGCCCGAGCTGCCCGAGGGCGCCCCGCGCCACCGCACCACGGTCCAGGACCACGGCCTCGCCAAGGCCCTGGACAACCAGCTGATCGACCTCGCGCACGACGCGCTCGAGGACGGCACCCCGGTGCGGGTGCAGCTGCCGGTGCGCAACGTCAACCGGACCGTCGGCACCATGCTCGGCCACGAGGTGACCAAGAAGTACGGCGGCGCCGGCCTGGCCGACGACACCATCGACATCACCCTGACCGGCTCGGCCGGCCAGTCGCTCGGTGCCTTCCTCCCGCGCGGCATCACGCTGCGGCTCGAGGGCGACGCCAACGACTACGTCGGCAAGGGCCTGTCCGGCGGCCGCATCGTGGTCCGCCCGCCGCGCGAGGCCAGGTTCGACTCCTCGCGCAACATCATCGCCGGCAACGTCGTCGGCTACGGTGCCACCAGCGGCGAGATCTACCTGTCCGGCACCGTCGGCGAGCGCTTCGGGGTGCGCAACTCCGGCGCCACCCTGGTCGTCGAGGGCGTCGGCGACCACGCGCTCGAGTACATGACCGGAGGCCGCGTCGTCATCCTCGGCGAACACGGCCGCAACATCGCCGCCGGCATGTCCGGAGGCATCGCCTACGTCCTCGATCTCAAGGTCGCGCGGGTCAACCCCGGCCTCGTCGCCGTCGAGGCCCTCGACGCCGACGACCGCGCGTTCCTGCACGAGACCGTCAAGCGCCACTTCGAAGAGACCGGTTCCCAGGCCGCCGCCGTCCTGCTCGCCGACTGGGCGGGTTCGATCGCCCGCTTCGCGAAGATCATGCCCATCGACTACAAGCAGGTACTCGGCACCCGGGCCGCCGCCGAACGCGCGGGCCTGAGCGAGCAGGAGACCCTCGAGAAGATCATGGAGGCCGCTCATGGCTGACCCGCGCGGATTCCTGACCACCCCGGTCCAGCACCCCGAGCGCCGCCCGGTCGAGCAGCGGGTGAAGGACTGGAAAGAGGTCTACCCGCAGCGCGCGCTGCTTCCGTTCATCCAGAAGCAGGCCGGCCGCTGCATGGACTGCGGCATCCCCTTCTGCCACAACGGCTGCCCGCTCGGCAACCTCATCCCCGAGTGGAACGACCTGGTCTGGCGCGACGACTGGGCCGAGGCCATCGAGCGGCTGCACGCGACCAACAACTTCCCGGAGTTCACCGGGCGGCTGTGCCCCGCGCCGTGCGAGACCGCCTGCGTGCTCGGCATCAACCAGCCGGCCGTGACCATCAAGAACGTCGAAGTCTCCATCATCGACAAGGCCTGGGACGCCGGGCTGGTCAAGCCGCAGGAGATCGAGCGCCACAGCGGCAAGACCGTCGCCGTCATCGGCTCCGGGCCGGCCGGCCTGGCCGCCGCCCAGCAGCTGACCCGGGCCGGGCACACCGTGGCCGTGTACGAGCGCGCCGACCGCATCGGCGGCCTGCTGCGCTACGGCATCCCCGAGTTCAAGATGGAAAAGCGGCACCTGAACCGGCGCATCGAGCAGATGCGGGCCGAGGGCACCAAGTTCCGCACCGGCGTCGCCGTCGGCCAGGACATCCTCGCCTCGCAGCTGCGCGACCGCTACGACGCGCTCGTGCTCGCCGTCGGCGCCACCAAGGCCCGCGACCTGCCGGTGCCCGGGCGCGAGCTCGAGGGCATCCACCAGGCGATGGAGTACCTGCCGCTGTCCAACAAGTCCTCGGAGGGCGACTTCGTCACCCCGCCGATCACCGCCAAGGACAAGCACGTCATCGTCATCGGCGGCGGCGACACCGGCGCGGACTGCCTCGGCACCGCCACCCGGCAGGGCGCGCTCTCGGTCACCCAGCTCGAGATCATGCCCGAGCCCCCGAGCGAGCGCCCGGCGGGCCAGCCCTGGCCGACCTACCCGATGACCTACCGCGTCACCTCCGCGCACGAGGAGAACGGCGAGCGGGTCTACGCCGTCAGCACCACCGAGTTCGCCGGCGACGAGGACGGTCACGTCAGGGTCCTGCGGCTGACCGAGGTCAAGTTCGAGGCCGGACGCTTCGTCCAGGTCCCGGGCACCGAGCGGGAACTGCCCGCCGACCTGGTGCTGCTCGCCATGGGCTTCACCGGCCCGGAGCAGGACAACGGCCTGGTCGCCCAGCTCGCCCTTGACCTCGACGAGCGCGGCAACATCCGGCGCGACGGCGAGTACCGCACGAACGTGGAGAACGTGTTCGTGGCCGGGGACGCCGGACGCGGGCAGTCGCTCATCGTCTGGGCGATCGCCGAGGGCCGTTCCGCCGCCGCGGCGGTGGACCGGTACCTGGCCGCGCACTCCACCCTGCCGGCGCCGATCGAGCCGACCGACCGTCAGCTGTTGGTCTGATTCTTTCTCAGGTGTACATCTGAGCGTCAGGGGCGACTTCCGGTGAAGTCGCCCCTGACTGATGTGGTTAGGATTGCGGTGGACACCGGCCTTGGTGGTGCGCGCACCGGAGTCGGAGCGGGATTCCCTCGTTAGGACTTAGTTACTTGTGGGTAAGGGATAGGGTCGCTGATATGCGTCGCGCGAAGATCGTCTGTACACTCGGCCCCTCGGCCGCAACTCTCGAGCAGCTCTCGGCCCTGGTAGCCGCCGGCCTCGACATCGCCAGGCTCAACCTCTCCCACGGCTCGTACGCCGAGCACGAGGAGCGTTACTTCAACGTGCGCAAGGCCGCCGACCAGGCCGGCCGCGCCGTGGGCGTGCTCGTCGACCTCCAGGGTCCGAAGATCCGCCTCGGCACCTTCGCCGAAGGCCCGATCCTGCTCGAGCGCGGCGACGAGTTCACCATCACCGCCGAGGACGTGCCGGGCGACCAGAAGATCTGCTCCACCACGTACAAGGGCCTGGCCGGCGACTGCCACGCGGGCGACCGCATCCTGATCGACGACGGCCGGGTCGCCCTGGACGTGGTCGAGGTGGACGGGCCGCGGGTCAAGTGCCGCACCGTCGAGGGCGGCAAGCTCTCCAACAACAAGGGCATCAACCTGCCCGGCGTCGCCGTCTCCGTCCCCGCCCTGAGCGAGAAGGACATCGCGGACCTGCGCTGGGCCCTCGGCGAGAACGAGGCCGGGGTGCGCGCGGACATGATCGCGCTCTCCTTCGTGCGCAGCGCCAAGGACGTCGAGGACGTCCACGCGGTGATGGACGAGATCGGGGTGCGCCTGCCGGTCATCGCCAAGGTGGAGAAGCCGCAGGCGGTCGACAACATGGACGAGATCGTGGACGCCTTCGACGGCGTCATGGTCGCCCGTGGCGACCTCGGCGTGGAGATGCCGCTCGAGCAGGTGCCGCTGGTGCAGAAGAAGCTCGTCACCATGTGCCGCCGCAACGCCAAGCCGGTCATCGTGGCCACCCAGATGCTGGACTCCATGATCACCGCCAGCCGCCCCACCCGGGCCGAGGCGAGCGACGTGGCCAACGCCATCTTCGACGGCGCCGACGCGGTGATGCTCTCGGCCGAGACCTCGGTCGGCGACTACCCGGTCGAGACGGTCCAGACCATGGCCCGGATCATCTGCGCGGTCGAGGCCGAGGTGCTGGCCAAGGGTCTGCCGCAGGCGATCTCCAAGCCGCGCACCAAGGGCGGCGCCGTGGCCCGTGCCGCCGCCGAGCTCGGCGACTACCTCTCCGCCAGCTATCTGGTCGCCTTCACCAAGAGCGGCGACACCGCCCGCCGGCTCGCCCGCTACCGTTCGCCGATCCCGGTCCTGGCCTTCAGCCCCGACCCGGTCGTGCGCTCGCAGCTGGCGCTGACCTGGGGCGTGGAGACCTTCATCGGCGAAGAGGTCGGCTCCACCGACGAGATGGTCGTCCAGGTCGACCACGCCCTGCTCGAGCTCGGCCGCTGCAAGCCCGGCGAGCTCATCATCATCACGGCCGGCTCCCCGCCCGGGATCCCCGGCTCGACCAACGCCGTGCGCGTCCACCGCGTCGGCGACGCCGTGGGCGGAGCCGCCCCGGCATACCGCGCCAAGGCGTGACGCGGGCGTAGAGCGGTAGGCGGCGGGAGCCAGTGCGCGGGTTCGACCAGGGTCGGGCCGGCGCAGTGGCTCCCGTTCGCGTTGCGCGGGGCTACGGGACCGCGGCAGTCAGTACTTCGGCCCCACGAAGGAGTCGAGCCGCCGCACCGACTCCCGCCTGGCTATGGAGACGCAGTTGCGGTTGTTGTACCGCCACCGCACGCCCAGCCGGTCCAGCGCCTCGGTGAACAGATCCCGGATATGAGGGCTCTCGTTCGTGAAGTGGTACCGGGAGTAGTAGTAGCGCGTGGTCTTCCCGCCCCGCGTGCGCACCGCCATGTTGTACACGCGGCATCCGTCCGAGTGAATGAGCCCCCCGATGAACCGCTCCGGGAACTGCGCGACGATCTCCCGCTGCCAGTCCTCGAGCACGATCGGCCGCTCATGCTTGCGCCCGGGCCCGTGCTGCGGGAACAGGCACGTCCAGTGCTTCGAGTAGGCCTTCACCTCGTGCATCCCGGGCCTCTGCACCCGGTGCACGCTGTTGCCGGGCATGACGTCCCGGATGGAGGCCTCGCACTCGTCCATGAGGCCTGGCCACGCGTCGGCGCAGGAGATGCTCAGAAAGGTGACGCCCTTCTCGCGCATCTGCTTGCCGCTGCCGATGTATCCGTCGCCCAGATACAGGCCGAGAAGATAGGCGTAGGACCGGCGATTGAGCAGCCGGCCGCCGGGATCACAGCGCGGGCAGATCGAAACGCGTCGACCCGGCAGGGTCCCGGAGCGCCGACGGTCCTTGTGCTTCCAGGCGCCGATCGTGCCGACGGGAACGTGGAGTGCGCGGGCGACCTCGGCGTTTCCGATGCCGTTGCGCAGCATGGCGATGGCTTTGGTGCGAACTTCGAGCGAGTGTGCGATGACGGGCATGTCACCCAGAATGGGTCGACACCCGCGCGTATGCGGAGAAATAGAACTCATTCACTAGGAATGAGTAAAAGTAGCATAATTTGAGCTTTGTGCCCCGGGTGGGATTCGAACCCACACTGTACGGGTTTTGAATCCGTTGCCGTTCTGCCAGTTGGGCTACCGGGGCTCCCCATACAACGCGAGAGCATACCGCATCCCGGACCTGCGGTGCGCGGGACAGTCGGTGTCCACTAGGCTGGTCTAACACCATAGTCGCGACAGGCAGCAGCAAAAGGGGCAGGCACGATGACCGCCGAGGACAGCAACCAGCCGCGTAAGCGCGTGGTGATCGCCGAGGACGAGGCGCTGATCCGCATGGACCTGGCCGAGATGCTGGCCGAGGAGGGTTACGACGTCGTCGGGCAGGCGGGCGACGGCGAGCAGGCCGTGAAGCTGGCCGAGGAGCTGCGGCCCGACCTGGTCATCCTCGACGTGAAGATGCCCGTGCTGGACGGGATCTCGGCCGCCGAGCGCATCGGCGAGGCCAAGATCGCCCCGGTGCTCATGCTCACCGCCTTCTCCCAGCGCGAGCTGGTCGAGCGGGCCCGCGACGCCGGCGCTATGGCGTACCTGGTCAAGCCGTTCTCCAAGGCCGACCTGGTGCCGGCGATCGAGATGGCCACCTCCCGCTACGAGGAACTGCGCGCCCTCGAGAACGAGGTGGCCGACCTGCAGCTGCGCTTCGAGACCCGCAAGATCGTGGACCGGGCCAAGGGCCTGCTGCAGGCGCAGCTCGGCATGAACGAGCCGGCCGCGTTCCGCTGGATCCAGAAGACCTCGATGGACCGCCGCCTGACCATGCGCGAGGTGGCCCAGGCCGTGGTCGACGGCACCACGCCGTCCTCCTCGGCCCAGTAGTCCCCGCCCGCCGCCTGCCGCGCCCTGCGCGGCGGACCGGTACATCCGGGCCCTGAGGCTCGTCCGCTCATCCGTTCTCGGCTCACCGGCCGTCTTCCGCACCCCGTGCGGGAGACGGCCGGTTTTCGTATACCTGAGCCCGATCGTGCCCTGATGCGGTATTTCCCGCCCCTTAACCGGTAATGGGGAATTGGGAATGAAGCCGGTTCCGCGACCTGGAAACCTGACGGGTGGTGAGATGCGGCGGGCGGTCCAGATCGTGGGCCGAAAGGTCGGGCGAGTGCCCGGAAACTTGGGCTGATCTTGGTTGACAAGTGATCAGAACCTGCTATGACCTGCGCTGATGTCACAGTTTCAGTGAGAAGAGGGGTTTACCAAATCGCAGCATAGACACTCTTCTCACAGGGCATACGTGTCTCTAACATGAGCCAACGCCTCTGCCGTGCGTGACGACCCACACACGGCCCGCCGCCTGAAACGAGTGAAGGATTCACGTATGGCAACTGACACAGCTCCGGCTACAGCCGGAGCCAGCAATCATCTGAGGCGCAACGTAGGCATGATCGGCCTGCTGTGGGCTTCGGAGACCTCGATCATCGGTTCAGGATGGCTCAAGGGTGCGGAACGCGCGCTGGTCACGGCGGGTCCGGCCGCGATCATCGCGTGGGGCATCGGTTCCGTCGCCATCATCATCCTCGCGCTCGTGCACGCCGAGCTCGGCGGCATGTTCCCGGTCGCGGGCGGTTCGGCGCGGTTCGCGCACTACGCCTTCGGCGGCGCGGCGGGCGCGTCGTTCGGCTGGTTCGCCTGGCTGCAGGCCGCGTCGGTGGCACCGATCGAGGTCGAGGCCACGCTGAGCTACACCGGCCACTACTCCTTCGCCGCGAACTGGACGACATCGACCGGAACGCTGCACGGGTGGGGCTATCTGGTCGCCGTCATCGCCATGGCGATCTTCGTCGCGGTCAACTTCATCGGTATCAGGGCGCTGGCCCAGGTCAGCAACGCGATCACTTGGTGGAAGATCGCCGTCCCGCTGGCCACGATCCTGATCGTCGCGGTCACCCACTTCCACGCGTCGAACTTCTCGGCCGGCGAGGGCTTCATGCCGCACGGCATCGAGGGCGTGTTCGGCGCGGTCTCCGGCAGCGGCATCATCTTCTCGCTGCTGGGCTTCGAGCAGGCGATCCAGCTCGGCGGGGAGTCTTCGAACCCGAAGAAGGACATCCCGCGGGCGACCATCTACTCGATCCTCATCGGCGCCGCGGTCTACATCCTGCTGCAGGTGTTCTTCATCGGCGCGATCCCGGCCGCGAACATCCCGCACATGTGGTCCGACCTGAACTTCCCCGGCATCTCCGGTCCGTGGGCGGGTCTGACGACGCTGGTGGGCCTGGGCTGGCTGGCGAAGGTGCTCTTCTTCGACGCCGTGGTCTCTCCGTTCGGAACCGGTGTCATCTACACCACCGCCACCTCGCGGTACTCGATCGCGATGGAGAAGAACGGCTACTGGCCGCGCGGTACCGGCAAGCTCAACGGCGCCGGCATCCCGTGGGTGGGTCTGCTGCTGTCCTTCATCATCGGCTGTGCCTGCTTCATCAACTACTCGAACTGGAACAACTTCGTCGGCTTCATCACCTCGGCGAGTGTCCTGATGTACGCGGGCGCCCCGCTCGCGTTCGGAGTGTTCCGCACCAAGCTGCCGGACTGGGAGCGCCCGTTCCGGCTCTTCGGCGGTGTGTGGATGGCCCCGCTCGCCTTCGTCGTGGCGAACCTGGTCATCTTCTGGTCCGGCTGGAGCACGCTCGAGGGCCTCGGCATCGCGATCGTGCTGGGCTACCTGGTCATCGTGGTCACCCAGGTGTTCAGGCTCAACTCGAACCCGCTGATCCTGGACCTGCGCGCGGCCTCCTGGCTGCCGATCTATCTGCTGGGCATGGGCGCGATCTGCTGGGCGAGTGACTTCGGTCCCGGACACAGCTTCCTGTTCAAGACCGCGCCGCTGCACTACTGGTGGTCGGACATCCTGGCCGTGACGGTGTTCAGCCTGGCGATCTACTACTGGGCCCAGGCCGTCGCGCTCCCGGTGGACAAGCTCCGTTCGGCGATCGAGACCACTTCGGTGGCGGAGCTGCCCGCGCACTGACGCGCGCGCATCTCGGTATACCCGCGGGGCCCCGGCAGCACAGTGTTGCCGGGGTCCCGCTCTGTGTACACGGACCCCTTCCACTCCTGCTGTTTCCGTGATAGAAACGCGCCCGAGTTGTCGTGTTTGCCGCGCGGATCGCGCTGCGCGGATGAGCGAGGACGGGGAGGTCGATGCAGCTTCCGGATACGTCGTACTGGTCTGGCCACAGGGTGTTGGCTCTGGCCGAGCAGTACGAACAGGAGGAAAGGCTCGAGGAGTGTTTCGAGCTCTATCGGCGGGTGGCGCACCTGGTGGCGACGACGTTGCCCGCGGATCGGACGGCCGCCCTGATCGGGCGGATGATGACGGCGGGGGCGGTGACGGCGGCGGAACAGGTCTTCCACGAGATCGTGGAGACCTGCGGGCCGCATCCGTCTTCGACCGCTTATACGGCGAGCGCGCTGATGAGCGCGGGAGTGCCGGATCTGGCGTACTACTTCCTGGACGCGGTGCTGGCCAAGTACCAGAGTTCTGAAGGGGAGTTGGAGTCGTTGGCCGCGTACCTGAACGCGGGCCGGCGCTCCGAACTCGCGGTGTACGCGTTCACGGCGGCGGCGCGCAACAAGCCGGTGTCCACCGTGCTGCGTTACAGCGCGGTGTTGCGCAAGCGCGGGCATTCGCAGTCCGCGTTGGACCTGCTGGTCTCGGTGGTGGCCGGGCGCCCGGAGGACGCGGGGGCGTTGGTGGGCGCGTTGCGCAAGGCCAATCGGGAGCACGAGGTGGAGCCGGTGCTCTCGGGTCTGGCGACGGGTGCGAGCGACGGGGCCTGTGCGGTCCTGTTGGACTGTCTGGTCAAGGACGGTTCGCACGCCGACGTGGAGGTGCTGCTCGACGTGTTGGGCCGGCGGCCGTTCGCGTCGCTGGCGTCGATCGCGAGCACGGTGGACGCGGCGGACGCGGCCACGATGCTGGTGCCCGCGCTGCTGGCTGCTCCGATGGCCGAGCAGACGGCGTACTTCACCTCGTCGCAGGCGGAGCTCTCCTCATCCCAGCGGGGGAGGCTCGCCTCGCTGCTGGTGGCTTCGGCGCCGGAGGAGTGCCCGGACGCCTTGCTGTCCTGGTACGCCGGCTGGGCTGATCCTTCGGGCCTGGTGTGGCTGGTGGAGCGGCTCCAGGAGGCGCGCATCCCGTTGGACCCGGTGCTGGCCGCGGCGGCCGCACGGCGGGACTTCACGACCCTGCGGGAGGCGCTGCACCGGCTCGGGGCGCATCAGCTCTCTTATCGCCTGGCCGGGCTCCGGTCGGAATTCGGGCTCTGAGGTACCCGGTGGCCCGGCTCCGGACCCGCGGGTCGCGGGGCCGGGTCATCCGTGCGGGGGAGTGCTGCGGGCTGACTGGTCCCGTGGCATGAGCCGGTGAGATCGATCCCTGAGGCGATCCGCCGGAGGGGGTGCGCACGGCATCGTGGTGGGCGAAGCGAACGCCGATCGGGAGGGCCGTCATGAGCGCGATGTCCATCGCCACACGGGAGATTCTGCACGGGCGCCGGGAGCCGGAGGTGCGGCTGCTTGCGGTCTGCGCGCTGGCGCTGGTGCCGTGGATCGCGGTGCTGGCGTTGACGCTGCCGGCGCACGCGGTGGCGCGCAACTGGTCGCTGGCGTGGTCCGGGTTCGACGTCCTGCTGGCGCTGATGCTGGCCGCCACCGCGTGGCTGCGCCGCCGCGGCGACGTGCGGGTGGGGGCGGTGGCCGGGGCGAGCGCGGCGATGCTGGTGGTCGACGCGTGGTTCGACACCTCGACCTCGGCCAAGGGTCTGGACAGTGCGATGGCCTGGTTCAGCGCCGTGTTCATCGAGCTGCCGCTGGCCGCGATCTGTGGCCGGATCGCGCTGCGCACCGGGCGCTGAACGGGCCGGACGCGGGGTGGG
>NZ_JAGSOG010000286.1 GCF_018139695.1 Actinospica durhamensis
CCTCGCGCCACGGATCCGCGGCCGCGCGCCCGCCGCCGTCCGGGCCACTGGAGTCACCGGAGTCACCGGACGTCGATCCGGCGGGGGTGAGGTACTGCTCTGATGACGAGACCCAGTCCGACATGATCGAACCCTAGCGCGGCAGAGCCGCCGTGGCGGCGTAGGCCAGCACCCCGGCCAGGGGCGCGGGCACCTGCGCCCACGGCACCGCCTCGGCCATCGCCGCCGCGTAGCGCTCCTTGCCGCCCGAGCGCCCGCTCATCAGCCGGCGCAGCTGGTCGTGCAGGCTCTGGTCGCGCAACGCGGGCTGCCGGCGCAGGGTGCGGAACGAGCGCGCCTGCCCCTGCGCCTCCACCAGCAGCACCACCTCGGCCGGCCCGAGCGCCCGGATCAGCTCGTCCTCCAAGTCCGCCGAGCAGCAGAAGAAGCCGCGCTCCGCCAGCGCGGCCCGGCCGGGCTCCGGGCCCACCTCGACGCCGAGCCGCTCGAGGCCGCGCCGCACGAAGCGTTCCTCGGCGTCGTCGTAGAGCCCGCAGACCCGCACGTCGGGCGCGTCGGCGTGATGGCGCGTGAGGAAGTGGCCGATGTTCGTGATGCCGTCCATGGAGACGATGCGCACGCCCCGCGCGGCCAGATCCATCCCCCCGCGTCGCGCCAGCACCTCGAGTGCGACCCGGTCGCTGGGACCTTCGACCAGCACCACCGCCCGCACCCGCGCATCCGTTCCTTCAGGCGCCCCGTGCACGGTGCCATTATGCCCGGCCACCGGCCGCCGGGGGCGGCGAAAAGCGAGATCCCGCCCGGCCGACGCGGTGCCAGGGCTCTTCGACTTCCCCTGGCCCAGCCCCGAGCTCGCCGGCACCCGTCCGGCACGGCTCGAGGTCGCCGCGCCCGACGCGCGCCACAATGGAGCGCGTGACGGAGCTTGCGTTGACGGCGGAGCGCCGCGAACAGCTGATCGCGCTGCTCGGCGATGAGCGGCGGTTGCGGGCCGAATTCCCCAAGGTGGCCGAGTACTTCGACGTCGCGGCCGGACTGCCGCAGCCCGGCGAGGCGCAGGCGGCCGCGGCCTTCGACTTCGACCTGCGCTTCCTACACTTCATGACCGGCGGGGCGGCGGTGAGTGCGAACCCGTACTGGGACCTGGTCGCGCCCTCGGTCTCCGGGCAGGGCGGGCGGAGGGTGGTGGACGGCGGCGCGGCCGGGGCCAGCGCGCAGCTCGCCTACGCCCAGATGATCCTGCAGGCCACCTACGCCTACGCGATCCCCTCGCCGGAGACCCTGGACTGGGTATCCGGGTTCTGCGACGGACGGGCGGTGGTGGAGGTGGGTGCCGGGCGCGGCTACTGGGCCGCGCAGCTGCACCGGGCCGGACTGGCCGTGGAGGCCTTCGAACTCGAGCCGCCGGACCGCACCGACAACGTCTCGTTCCCGCGCGCCTTCGGCCAGGCCGACGTCTGGTACCTCGTCGACACGCTCGAGGGCCTGCGCATCGTCGGCCGCGCGGCCTGTGTGCTGTTCCTGTGCTGGCCGCCCGGCTGGGGCAACACCATGGCCTCCGCGTCACTCGAGGCCTTCGAACGCGCCGGGGGCGAACGCCTGGTCTACATCGGCGAGCCCCGCGGCGGGCGCACCGCCGACGACGCGTTCTTCGACGCCCTGGCCTCGCGCTGGGAGCAGACCTCGGCCGACCCGCGCTTCGTCTCCTGGTGGAACCTGGCCGACCGGGCACAGGGCTGGGTCAGGGTACGCACATGATCGCGAAGTCCGCGCGCCCCGTCCGCGCGCCCCTTCGCGCGCCGCGACGCCGACGTGCTTCCGTGCGCCCGCGCTACTCCTCGTCCGCCGCGGCCGCGGGCCGCAGCGTCATCCGGAAGGTGAAGGCGTCGTACCGGTCGCGCGGATAGGACACGTCCGAGAGCATCACCAGCCGCCCGTCGGCCGCGAAGAAGCGCTGGTGGACCGTCTTGACCAGCTCTCCGGGCCGGGTGCGCAGCCACTGCGCGTGCACCGGCGCCGGCAGCCGGTCCGCGATCGTCTCCTCCAGCGCGGTGGCGCCGGACGCGTCGGCCACGTCCACCGGATGGTAGGTGTCTGATATGGATATCGGCCGCGCGTCCTCGGTGGCCCTGGTCACCACGTGGGTCAGCCGATCCCCGCCGGCCAGGTCGAACAGCTCCGCCAGCGCCTCGTCCGCCGCGACCTGCTCGATCTCGCGGGTGACCGCGACCTCCCGGTCCGACTCGTTGCGGAACGAGGTCTCCGCGGACTCCCGCTGCCGCTCCGGCGAGACCCGCACCAGGTCGAGCCGGTCGGCCACGTACACGCCCTGGCGCCGCACGCAGCGCACCAGGCCCTGGCTCTGCAGCAGCGCCACGGCCTTGCGGGCCACGATCTCGGACACGCCGTGCCGCTCGACGAGTTCGGCGTAGCTTGGCAGCCTGCTCCCGGGGGCGAGCTCCGCGCGGCGGATCCGGCGCGCATAGGCTCCGGCCAGGGCGACGTAAGCCGGTTCGGGCATCTGCGTTCCCTTCGGTGCCCCCGCGGATGGCCGGGCTTTTCATCGTATACGAAGGGTTGTGCGTATACGAAGTCGCGTATACGGTGGGCCTGGCAGACGTCCCTCGCTGATCAGGGAGCTCAAGCGGCCGTGTCCGACTTCCTCTTCCCCGACCGCTTCGCCGATCGCCTCGACGCGAAGGCGCAAGCCCACCCACCCTGGACCATCCGCTGCACCTGGCGGGTGACCGACTCACGCGACGAGCCCTTCCGTACCTATCACGGTGCTGACAGTGAGATCAGTGCCCTGGATCGCGCGGTGTTCGTGCTCGACCACTACCGGCACGAGGCCGCGGACGAACTGGTCTGCGTGGACGTGCTCCACCCCGGAGGCTGGTGGGCGAACGTGCCGAGCTCCTCGACCCACCTCTCCCCGCCGCCGGCCGTGCTCGGACTCGACCGGGTGGGCCCGACCGGGTGAACACCGCGCCCGCGCGCGGTGCGCCCCGTACCGCCCCCGCGTGCCCGTCCGCAGGATGAGGGTGGGCACGTCACGGCGACGGGAGCGAGGGATCACATGGGCGACGCGCGGGCGGCCTCGACCCTGATCGAGCACGTCCGGGTGTTCGACGGCGTCGCTGACGTGCTCTCCGACCCGCGCCACGTCCTGGTCCGGGACGGGCTGATCGCCTCGATCACCGCGGAACCGCCCGAGCCCGCCGCATTCGGCGGCGACTGCGTCCGGATCGAGGCCGCCGGCCACACCCTGATGCCCGGCCTGATCGACGCGCACTGGCACGCCGCCTTCGCCAGCCTCAGCTTCAGCGCCCTGCAGTTCGCCGACGCCGGATTCATCGCCATCGCCGCCGCGCACGCGGCCCGCGAGACGCTGCTGCGCGGATTCACCACCGTGCGCGACGCGGGCGGACCCACCTTCGGCCTGAAACTCGCCATCGACAGGGGCCTGACCGCCGGACCGCGCATCTACCCGTCCGGCGCGTTCATCTCGCAGACCGCCGGACACGGCGACTTCCGCACCCCCAACGAGGTGCCGCGCGGGCTGTGCGGGCACCTGTCGCACGCCGAGATCGTCGGGGCCAGCGCCATCGCCGACGGTGTCGAGGAGGTGTTGCGCGCCGCCCGGGAACAGCTGATGCGCGGCGCGAGCCAGCTCAAGATGATGGCCGGGGGCGGCGCCGCGTCCACCCACGACCCCATCGACGTCACCCAGTACACCGAGGCCGAGCTGCGCGCCGGAGTCGAGGCGGCGGAGAACTGGGGCACCTACGTCATGGTGCACGCGTACACCTCCCGGGCCGTGCAGCAGGCCCTGCGCGCCGGAGTGCGCTGCATCGACCACGGCCACCTCGGACGAGGAGACCGTCGCCATGATCGCGGAGAAGAACGCGTGGTGGTCGCTGCAACCCTTCCTCGACGACGAGGACGCCATCCCGCTGGAGTCGGAGGCGAGCCGGGCCAAGCAGATGCGCGTGATCGCCGGCACCGACACCGCCTACACACTCGCGCGCAAACACGGCGTGAACCTCGCCTGGGGCACCGACACCCTCTTCGACGCCAAGCTGGCCACCCGCCAGGGCGCCCGCTGGTCAAGATGCGCCGCTGGTTCTCGCCCGCCGAGGTGCTGCGGATGGCCACCTCGACCAACGCGCGGCTGCTCACCCTCAGCGGCGAGCGCAACCCGTACCCGGGCGTCCTCGGCCAGGTCAAGGAGGGCGCCATCGCCGACCTGCTGCTCGTGGCCGGCGACCCGCTGACCGACCTCGACCTGCTCGCCCGCCCGGACGCCAGCCTGGCGCTGATCATGAAGGACGGCGTGGTGTATAAGAACACGCTCACCGCCGCGGCGCCGTCGGCGGTATCCGGCTGACTGCGGACCGGCGCCCACCGCGGCTTAACCGCCAGGTGGCGTATCTCCGCGATCGGGCTCGTACTATGATCGCCCGCCATGGGGAAGACCACCACCGAGCTCGTCGAAAGCGCGCTGCGGCGCATCACCGCCGAGTACATCGCCGAAGACAAAGCCACTGAGATCGTGACGCACGTGCGCGGGCAGCTGGCCGCGGGGGCCTACGAGCAGCTGCGGGGCCAGGCCCTGTGCGACGCCGTGACCGCCGACTTCCAGCACGTCGCCGCGGACAAGCACCTGCGGCTGCTGTGGAGCGAGCAACCGCAGGAGTTCGAGGACGACGAGGCCGCCGAGGCCGAGGAGGACGAGGACTTCTTCGCCGTGCTCGCCCACGCCGAGAACCAGGGCATCCGCCGGGTCGAGCGCCTCGAGGGCAACATCGGCTACATCGAGACCACCCTGGTCGCCGAGCCCGGCGACGCGGCGCCCTTCATCGACGCGGCGATGACCCTGCTCGCCCACACCGACGCGCTCATCCTCGACCTGCGGGCCAACCGCGGCGGCTCCACCTACGGCATGGCCTACTGGTGCAGCTACCTGTTCCCCGGCGGCGAATCCGTGCACCTGACCGACGTCTACCGGCGCACCACCGGCCAGACCCAGCAGTTCTGGACCGTGCCCTACCTGCCCGCCGCCCGCTACCTCGACCGTCCGGTCTACGTGCTGACCGGCCCGGTCACCTTCTCCGGCGCGGAGGACCTCGCCTACAACCTCAAGGTGCGCGGCCGCGCCGTGCTCGTCGGCGAGACCACCCGCGGCGGTGCCCACCCCACCGGCTACTACCCGCTGTCCGAGCACGTCAGCGTCACGGTGCCGTATGCCCGTTCGGTCAACCCGGTCACCGGCGGCGACTGGGAGGGCACGGGCATCACTCCGGACATCGCCGTGCCGGCCGAGGACGCGCTCGACGTCGCGTATCAGCACGCGCTGACGAAGCTGCCGCCCCGGCCGGCGCCGGCCGGGAAGTGACCGGCGGCGCCCGCTCGGGCTGTGGTCGGTGCCCGGACGGTCAACCGCTGACCGGCCGGGCACCGCGGCTCACACCGTCGGCGCCAGCCGGTCGGCGATCAGCCTGCTGAAACGCGCCGGGTCCTCCAGCTCGCCGCCCTCCGCCAACAGCGCGAGGCCGTAGAGCAGCTCGGCGCTCTGCTCCAGCTGCCCGTCCGCGCGGGCCGCCGCGTCCCCGGCCTGCGCCGCCCGCAGCCCGGTGATCAGCGGGTGCGCCGCGTTGACCTCCAGGATCCGCTTGGTGTGCGGCACCGGCTGGCCCATCGCCCGGTAGAGCTTCTCCAGCGCCGGCGTCAGATCGTTGGTGTCGCCGACCAGGCACGCGGGGGAGTCGGTCAGCCGGGTGGAGAGCCTGGCCGACTTGACCTTGTCGGCCAGCGCCTCGGCCAGGAACTCGAGCAGCGGCGCGAACTCCTCCCGCGCCTGCTGCTTGTCCCCGCCCTCGTCCGACTCGGCCGCATCCAGGTCGACCTGGCCCTTGGCGACCGATCGCAGCGTCTTGCCGTCGTACGCCGGCGCCTGGTCCACCCAGACCTCGTCGATCGGGTCGGTAAGGATCAGCACCTCGTAGCCCTTGGCCTTGAACGCCTCCATGTGCGGGGAGTTCTCCACGGCCGCGCGGTTCGCCCCGGTCAGGTAGTAGATCTCGGTCTGCTCCGGCTTCATCCGCTCGGCGTAGGCACGCAGCGTGGTCGGCTCGGCCGCGTCGTGGGTGGTCTCGAGCAGCAGCAGGTCCAGCAGCGCCGCCTGGTTGTCGGCGTCCTCGAGCAGGCCCTCCTTCAGCGCCCGGCCGAACGCGTCCCACAGGCCGCGGTACTTCTCCGGCTCCTTCTCCAGCAGCCCCTTCGCGGTCGAGAGCACCCGGCTGACCAGGCGTCGGCGCACCCCGCGGATCTGCCGGTCGTGCTGGAGCAGTTCGCGCGAGACGTTCAGCGACAGGTCGTGCGCGTCCACGACACCCTTGACGAAGCGCAGGTACTGCGGCATCAGCGCGTCGCACTCGTCCATGATGAACACGCGGTTCACGTACAGCTGCACTCCGCGCTTGGCCTCGCGGGTGTAGAGGTCGAACGGCGCCTGCGCGGGCAGGAACAGCAGCGCGTCGTACTCGAAGGTGCCCTCCGCCCTGAAGTGGATGGTCTCGAGCGGATCGGCCCAGTCGTGCGCGAGCTGCTTGTAGAACTCGTGGTACTCGGTCTGCGCGATCTCGTTGCGCGGCCGGGCCCACAGCGCCTTCATCGAGTTGACCGGATCGGCCTGCCCGGCCAGCCGGATCGGCCAGCGGATGAAGTCCGAGTACCGCTTGACGATCTCCTTGATCTTGAACTCGGCCGCGTAGTCGTACAGGTGGTCCTCGGTGTCCACCGGCTTGAGCGCCAGCGTGACCGAGGTGCCCTGCGGCGCGTCCTCGAGCCGCTCGATCTCGTACGTGCTCTCCCCGGTCGACTCCCAGCGGGTGCCGTGCTCCTCGCCGGCCCGCCGGGTCACCAGGGTGACCTTGTCCGCGACCATGAACGCCGAGTAGAACCCGACGCCGAACTGCCCGATCAGCGTGTTGGAGGCGGCCGAGTCCTTGGCCTGCTTCAACTTCTCCAGCAGGCTCGCCGTGCCCGACTTCGCGATCGTCCCGATCAGGTCGACCACCTCGTCCCGGGTCATGCCGATCCCGTTGTCGCGCACCGTGAGCGTGCGCGCCGCCACGTCCGCCTCGATCTCGATGTGCAGATCGCCCGTGTCCGCCGCCAGATCCGGGTCCTTGAGCGACTCGAGCCGCAGTTTGTCCAGTGCGTCGGAGGCGTTCGAGACCAGCTCCCGCAGGAAGATGTCCTTATTCGAATACAGCGAATGCACCACCAGGTGCAGCAGCTGACGGGTCTCCGCCTGGAACTCCAAAGTCTCGCTTCCGCCGGACACGCGGACTCTCCTTCACTCACGAATGCACTCACGAAACGACATGCTTACGTCACGGTTCTAGCAGACTACGGCGAGCCACTGCGCACGTGCCCGGCGCGGACGGTCGGGTCAGGCACCGGCGCCGACGTACCGCGCCAGATGCTCCCCGGTGAGGGTCGAGGCGTCGGCGACGAGGTCGGCGGGCGTGCCCTCGAACACCACAAGGCCGCCGTCGTGCCCGGCGCCCGGACCGAGATCGATGATCCAGTCGGCGTGCGCCATCACCGCCTGGTGGTGCTCGATCGCGATCACCGACTTCCCGCCGTCCACCAGCCGGTCCAGCAGCGCGAGCAGCTGCTCCACGTCGGCCAGGTGCAGGCCCGTGGTCGGCTCGTCGAGCACGTACACGCCGCCCTTCTCGCCGAGGTGGGTGGCCAGCTTCAGCCGCTGCCGCTCGCCGCCGGAGAGTGTGGTCAGCGGCTGGCCCAGGCTCAGGTAGCCGAGCCCGACGTCCACCAGCCGCTCCAGGATCGCGTGCGCGGCCGGGGTGCGCGCCTCGCCCGCGCCGAAGAACTCCGCCGCCTCGGACACCGGCAGCGCCAGCACCTCGCTGATGTCGCGCCCGCCGAGCTTGTACTCCAGCACCGACGCGTCGAACCGCTTGCCCTCGCACTCCTCGCAGGGGTTGGCGACGCCCGCCATCATCGCCAGGTCGGTGTAGACGACCCCGGCGCCGTTGCAGGCCGGGCAGGCGCCCTCCGAGTTGGCGCTGAACAGGGCCGGCTTGACGTCGTTGGCCTTCGCGAACGCCTTCCGGATCGGCTCGAGCGCGCCGGAGTAGGTCGCCGGATTGCTCCGCCGCGACCCGCGGATCGGGGCCTGATCCACCACCACGATCCCGTCCCGGCCCGCCACCGAACCCTGGATCAGCGAACTCTTGCCCGACCCGGCCACCCCGGTCAGCACCGTCAGCACGCCCAGCGGGATGTCCACGTCCACCTCGCGCAGGTTGTGCGTGTCCGCCCCGCGCACCTCGAGCACGCCGGAGGCCTCGCGCACCGCGGGCTTGAGCGAAGCCCGGTCGTCGAGGTGCCGCCCGGTGACCGTGCCGCTGGCCCGCAGCCCCGCGACATCGCCCTCGAACATCACCTCGCCGCCCGCCGTCCCGGCGCCCGGCCCGAGGTCCACCACGTGGTCCGCGATCGCGATCGTCTCCGGCTTGTGCTCCACCACCAGCACCGTGTTGCCCTTGTCGCGCAGCCGCAGCAGCAGCTCGTTCATCCGCTGGATGTCGTGCGGGTGCAGTCCGATCGTGGGTTCGTCGAAGACGTAGGTCACGTCGGTGAGGGAGGAGCCGAGCTGCCGGATCATCTTCACCCGCTGCGCCTCCCCGCCCGAGAGCGTCCCGGCCGGCCGGTCCAGCGAGAGGTAGCCGAGCCCGATCTCGGCGAAGGACTCGAGCGTCGCCCCGAGCGCCGTCAGCAGCGGCGCGGCCGAGGGCTCGTCCAGCTCGGCGACCCAGGAGGCGAGGTCGCTCACCTGCATCGCGCACGCGTCGGCGATGGAGATCCCCTTGATCTTCGACCCGCGCGCCGCCGCGCTCAGCCGCGTCCCCTCGCAGTCCGGGCAGATCGTGAAGGTGACGGCGCGGTCCACGAACGCGCGGATGTGCGGCTGCATGCCCTCCTTGTCCTTGGACAGCATCGACTTCTGGATGCGCGGGACCAGCCCCTCGTAGGTCATGTTGATCCCGGCGATCTTCATCCGGGTGGGCTCGCGGTACAGGAAGTCCTGCAGCTCCTTCTTGGTGAACTTCCGGATCGGCTTGTCCGGATCGTAGAACCCGGACTCGACGTAGAGCCGCGAGTTCCACCCGCCCCCGGTGTACCCCGGCACCGTGATCGCGCCCTCGTTGAGCGACTTGTCGGAGTCGAAGAGCTGGTTGAGGTCGAGATCGGACACCGTCCCGCGTCCCTCGCACCGCGGACACATCCCGCCGGTGCGGGAGAAGCTGACCCGCGAAGCCTTCTGCTGCCCCTTCTCCACCGTGATCGCCCCGCTCGCCCGCACCGAAGGCACGTTGAACGAGTAGGCCTGCGGAGACCCGACGTGCGGCTTGCCCAGCCGCGAGAACAGGATCCGCAGCATCGCGTTCGCGTCGGTCGCCGTCCCCACCGTCGAGCGCGGATCCGCCCCCATCCGCTGCTGATCCACGATGATCGCCGTGGTGAGCCCTTCCAACACGTCCACCTCGGGCCGCGCCAGCGTCGGCATGAACCCCTGCACGAACGCGCTGTAGGTTTCGTTGATCAGCCGCTGCGACTCCGCCGCGATCGTCCCGAACACCAGCGAGCTCTTCCCCGACCCGGAGACCCCGGTGAACACCGTCAGCCGCCGCTTCGGCAGCACCACGCTCAGGTCCTTGAGATTGTTCTCGCGCGCCCCGACCACCCGGATCTCGTCGTGCAGATCCGCCGACGACGCCCCGGCCGCAGCCCCCGCGGCCCGCTGCTGCGGCTTCGGCTTGGACTGCGTCTCGGGCTTGGGCTTCGTGGCTTTCACCTGCGTGGCCTTCGTCATCGCGTCTCCTCGGCTCTCGGCTCGCCCGGCGGCGTCCGACCAGCTTAGGCGGTGGCCGACGCCCGCCGGCCCGCGACGCTCAGAGCCACCGGTAGTGAGACGCCACCCCGGGCTGCCCGGTGTAGGAGGGCCCCGCGGCGTCGTCGGCGCCGAGGTAGTCGGCGGCGAAAGACAGGTCGAGCGGTCCGCGGCAGGTGAGGCGGTGAGTACGCGGGTCGTAGCCGGCGCCGGCTTGGCGCAGGGCACGTATGACGCGGCGGGTCGCGGGGGAGCCGTCGGGGTGGCGGACGGCGGAGGGGTCGAAGTCCGCGATGAGGACTCCGTCCGGCGGCGACAGCCATCGCGCCGCGCGCGTGAGCAGGCCGAGCTTGTCCCCGATGTAGTGCAGCCCGTGCACGCACGTCACCAGGTCGAATCGCTGCTCGGCCGCCGGATTCCAGGTCGCGAGCGACGCCGTGACGAGACTCAGCCCGGGCCAGTTCGGGCCGGGCCTGAGGCGCCCGACGAGATCGACGCCGACGATGCTCACGGCACCGCCGCCCACGGCGTCCTCGCCCACCCCGAGCCGCCCGGCCGCCTCGATCAGCGCGTTGCCCTCGCCGCAGCACAGGTC
>NZ_JAGSOG010000287.1 GCF_018139695.1 Actinospica durhamensis
GTGAGGCAGCGTTCGATGACGTCACGCAGTTCCTGCGGGACGGCGGCGAGGTTCGGGGGTGCGTTGACCACGCGGTAGAGCAGGGCGGCGGGTGGGCCGTCGCCGTAGGGGCCTTCGCCGGTCAGGGCGTGGACGAGCACGGAGCCGAGGGCGAACACGTCGGTGCCGGGGCCCACTTCCGTGCCCACGACCTGCTCGGGGGACATGAAGCCGGGCGAGCCCACGAGCAGGCCGGTGCGGGTGAGCTTGCTGGCGTCCGCCGCTCTGGCGATGCCGAAGTCGATGACCCTCGGCCCGTCCAGCGCGAGCATGATGTTCGAGGGCTTCAGGTCCCGGTGGGTCAGTCCGCTGGCATGGATGTCGGTCAGGGCCTCGGCCAGGCCGCGGGCGAGGGTGCGCACCGTCTCGAGTGGCAGCGGGCCGTGGCTGAACACGGCGTCGTGCAGGGAGATTCCGGGCACGTACTGCGAGGCGAGCCAGGGCTCCGGGCCGTCGGGATCGGCGTCGAGAACCGCCGCGATGCCGCGTCGTCCGAGCAGTCGCCGGGCGGCCTGTGCTTCTCGGGCGAAGCGGGAGCGGAACTCCACGTCCCCGGCCACGTCCGGGCGGATCAGCTTGAACGCCACCGCTTCCCCGGCCGGGGAGCGGGCCAGGAACACCCGGCCCATCCCGCCGTCGCCGAGGCGGGCGAGCATCCGGTAGCCCGCGATCTCCACCGGATCGCGGCGCGCGAGGCCGTCCATCGCCATCCTGCCGTTCCGCCCCCTGCGTATCAGTAGCCGAGATCGTATCCGAAACCATGGTTGAGGTACGTTTACGCGCGTGCATGCTGAGGTAAACGAGAAGCTGCTCGTACTCGTCGAGGAGTTGTTGCCGGGCGTCGGCCTCGACGGAGCCGTGGGCACCAACGGGCAGTTCCACGACGTCGTGCTCCTGCCGGGGCGCGCCGCGATACGCATCGCCCGGAGCGTGGCGGCGGAGCAGGAGTTGGAGCGGCGTACCGAGCTCAGCCGCCGGCTCGCCCAGGCCGGTCTGCCCTTCACCGTGCCCGAACCGCTCACCCCGGTCAAGGTGCTGCACGGCCGGACCGCCGTCGCCATGTCCTGGGTCGAGGGCGAGGCGCGCGGCAAGGGCGCCGGGGACCCGCAGATCTTCGCCGGCCTGCTGCGCGCGCTGGCGGAGGTCGACTGCGCGCCGCTGCGCGACGTGCTCGGCGAGCCGCACGAGTACGCCGGGCGCGCCGACTGGGCCCGGGTGCTCGAAGAGCAGGCCGTGCCCGCGCTGCCCCGGCGCTGGCGGGCCGAGGCGCGCCGCCGGGTCGAGGACGCGCTGGACCTGCCCGAGGTCGAGCCCAGCCTGGTGCACGGCGACCTGTGCGGCTACAACCTGCACTGGGGCTCGGCCGGACGGGTCGTGGGCGTGCTGGACTGGGACCTCGCAGCCCCCTTCGACCCGGCGGTGGACGCCGCCTGCCTCGGCAGCCACGGCTGGGACGCGGTCCGCGCGGCCGTGCCCGCCGAGGTGTATCGGCGGGCACGGATCTGGTACCGCACCTTCGGCATCGAACAGGTCGCCTCGGCCATCCTCAACGGCGAACCGGCTCCGGTGGTCAAGCGGTACGTGGCGCGCACGGCCGAGTTCCTGGAGCGGACCGCGCAGGAGGCAGTGGCGGCCTGAGAACGGCGAGCCGGGCTCAGCCCTGGTTGCCCTGGGCCTGGCCGCCGCCGGCTCCGCAGCCGCTGGGCATTCCGGCGCCGCCGGGGCCCTGGCCGCCCTGGCCGCCGCTGAAGCCGGAGGGCAGCGCGGTGGGCCTGGTGCCGTTGGTGGGGAACGCGGTGGCGCCACGGCCGCCCGCCCCGCTCGGAATCGCCGTGGGCCGGGTGCCGCCGCCGAAGCCGCCGGTGGGCATGCCCGCGCACTGCGACGTGCCGGTGGAGTTCGACGTGCCCGAGGAGGACGAGGAGCTGGAGCAGGCCGTGAGCACGCCGACTCCGGCCAGCGCGGCCATCGCCGCCCCGGCACACCGGACCGTCAGCGCTTTCCTGCGTCGTTCTCTCATCCCGCACCTCACTGTCGGCTGCCGCACTTGAACGCACGCAAACATCCCGGGTCCGGATGAACCGAGTCTGGAGGCGGGGTGAGAGAACGGTGGGATGTCCCTCAGAATCGCAGCGTCGGGGCGAAAGGGGCTATAGGCCCACATAAGGGACGGGGCCGCGCCGGTGGCGGAGAATGGGGGACATGAAGGGGCCCCGCCGCTGGGACGAGACCCCTCCGCCTGCGCCGTTCTCTCACTCCTGCAGGGAAATCAGAACCCGGCGAGTCCCGGCGCGGCGACCGGGGCGTGGGCCCCGTCGTCACCGACCGACAAGTCACGGTTACGCATGGCAGCCGGACTGTCAATAAGAAGCCTGATGATTGTATGAGAACCGTGACGCACGGCTTTTGACTCTGGATTATTTCTTGCCCGCGGGTGCATCCCGGCGGCGGGTTCGGGCGTGTTGGGACCGGATCCGCGTCGACCGGGCGTGGTGCGTCGAACAGAGAGGGGGCGTGGTGGCGGAACTGAGGGCGCACGAGGCGGACTTCGACGAGTTCTTCGGGGCGAGCTTCCGGCGGGTGGTCAGTCAGATCTACGCGATGACCGGGAACCTCGCCGAGGCGGAGGACGCGGTGGCCGAGGCGTACGCCAAGGCGTGGCAGCGCTGGAGCCTGGTGCGCGGGTACACCGACCCGGAGGCGTGGATCCGCACGGTGGCCTACCGCCTGGCCGTCTCCTCCTGGCGCAAGGCGGTCAACCGCCGGGCCGCCCACCGCCGCGCGGCCGCCTCCGCGGAGACGCCCGAGCTCAGTGCCGACCACCTCGCCCTCGTCGACGCGCTGCGCCAGATCTCGGCCGAGCAGCGCCGCGCCATCGTGCTCTTCCACCTCGTGGGCCTGTCCATCAGCGAGATCGCGGCCGAGACCGACTCGCCCGAGGGCACGGTCAAGTCGCATCTCAACCGGGGTCGCAAGGCCCTGGCCCCGCTGGTGTCCGAGTTCGCCACGGCCGGTTCCGGCGAGAGCCGGGGTTCACGCTACGGCCTGGCAAGGGAATGGTGAGTCCGATGCCCGAGAGCTTCGATCGCCTGCTCGCCGACATGGCGCGCTCCGCGGTCTCCGAGACCCGGCCCCCCTTGGCCGCGCAGGTGCGCCGGCGCGGCAAGCAACTCACGGTGCGCCGCCGCGTGCTCGGCTCGGCGGTCGCGTTCGCGGCGGTCTGCGGGGTGGTGGCGGGCGGCCTGATGGCGAAGATGCCGGGGATCGGCCAGGGCACGTCCGTGGTCCCGGGGACCACCTACTCCGGACTTCCCTCGACCGCCGCCGGCCCCGTGACCTCCTCCACGCTCGCCGCGCCCGGACCGCTCTCGACGGCCGGCGCCTCGAGCGCGGCCGGCTCGGGTCTGGTCCAGGGGCTGTGGAAGCGCAGCGACGGCACCGTCGGTTATCTGATCATCTATCCGACCGGCCTCGCGGGTACGTCGCAGTACGCGGGGATCGGCATCACCTCGTCCGGGTCCTTCCCGCTGTGCTACGGGCGGATCTCGACCGCGCCGCCGGACGGTGGCGCGTACTCCATTACCGACGTGTCCTGCGGCGGCGACCTCGTCTCCGGCATGACGCTGAGCTACGGGGACACGGCCGGGCACACGCTGCGGGTGCACATGCCCTCGTCGTCCGGCGGGTCGGCGGCCGACGTCCTCTACGCCGAGGACCAAGCGGCCCTGTCCGTGGGAGCGACGGCGGCGCCGACGGCCGTCGCCGGGACCTGGACCGACTCCGCGGGCTCGGTCACGCTCGCCGCGGGCGGCACCGTCGGCTGGTCGGTGGCCAGCCACGGCTCCCTGCAGACCGGATCCGGGACGGTGGCGGGGTACTTCGACGGCGGCATGGTCGTGAACGTGCTCTGCGCGACCGGCTCGGGTGTGTGCGGCGTACTCCAGTTGCAGTTCGACGCGGGGCTCGGCCGGCTGACCGTGATCGGGGGCGACGGGCCGCAGGTGTTCACGCGGAAGAACTGACCCGGGCAGCGCAGCGTCGGGGCGACCCGATCCGACGCCACCGCGGCCTGGGCTGACGCGCCGTCAGCGGCTCCGGTGCGTCCCGGAATCCGCCCGAATGCGCGCGGAGCGGACGCTGGCTTCCGTGCGCCGCCGGTGGCAGGGTGTCCCGGGGGGTGGCCTGAACGCTTGCGCACGGAAGGGTTTCCGCATGGCCGAACCACACGGCACGGAGTCGAAGGACGAAGAAGGCTTGCACACACCGCGGGTGCGCGGTGTGTCGGTCGCCTCGAGCAACGGGTCGCGCCCGGCCTCGCGGGCGCCGCACCGCACGCTGTCGGTCAACCCGTTCGTCTCCTCGGCCGCCGACCCCCTCGGCTCGATGCAGCTCGCGCCGCCGATGTACCAGATCCCGGACGGACCGATAGAGCCCAGCACGGCCTACCGGCTCATCCACGACGAGCTGATGCTCGACGGCAACGCCCGGCTGAACCTGGCCACGTTCGTCACCACGTGGATGGAGCCCGAGGCCACGCTGCTGATGGCCGAGTGCGCCGAGAAGAACATGATCGACAAGGACGAGTACCCGCAGACCGCCGAGCTCGAGCGGCGCTGCGTGGCGATCCTGGCCGACCTGTGGAACGCGCCCGACCCGCACACCGCCATCGGCTGCTCGACCACCGGTTCGAGCGAGGCCTGCATGCTCGCCGGGCTCGCGCTCAAGCGGCGCTGGATGAAGGCCAACCCCGAGCGGTACGCGGCCGGGGCCAAGCCCAACCTGGTGATGGGCGTCAACGTGCAGGTGTGCTGGGAGAAGTTCTGCGAGTTCTGGGAGGTGGAGCCGCGCTACGTGCCGATGGAGGGCGAGCGCTACCACCTCGACGGCGAGCAGGCCGCGGCGAAGGTGGACGAGAACACCATCGGCGTGGTGGCGATCCTCGGCTCGACCATGGACGGCAGCTACGAGCCGGTCTGGGACATCTGCGCGAAGCTGGACGAGGTGCAGCAGCGCACCGGCCTCGACGTGCCGGTGCACGTGGACGGTGCGTCCGGGGCCATGATCGCGCCCTTCCTCGACCCGGACATGCACTGGGACTTCCGCCAGCCGCGGGTCGCCTCGATCAACACCTCGGGTCACAAGTACGGGCTCGTCTACCCGGGCGTGGGCTGGGTGCTGTGGCGCAACGCCGCCGCGCTGCCCGAGGAACTGGTGTTCAAGGTCAACTATCTCGGCGGCGACATGCCGACCTTCGCGCTCAACTTCTCCCGGCCGGGCGCACAGGTCGTGGCGCAGTACTACAACTTCCTGCGACTCGGCCACGAAGGCTACCGCCAGGTGCAGCAGGCCTGCCGGGACGTGGCCAAGCACCTGGCCGACGGGGTGGCCGCGCTGCCGGAATTCCGGCTGCTGACCAAGGGCGACCAGCTGCCGGTGTTCGCCTTCACCACGGCCGAGGGCGTGACCGACTTCGATGTCTTCGACGTCTCGCGGCGGCTGCGCGAGCGCGGCTGGCAGGTGCCCGCCTACACCTTCCCGGCCGACCGGACCGACCTCGCGGTGATCCGTCTTGTGGTGCGCAACGGTTTCTCGCGCGACCTCGCCGACCTGCTGCTGGCCGACCTCGACCGGCTGCTGCCGGAACTGCGCAAGCAGCCCGCGCCGATGCAGCAGTACGGGGTGGAGGCGAAGGAGGCCTTCCACCACTGACACCCGCGGACACGCGGTCGGCGTACCGGCCCGCCGCCCCGTGCGGCACGCCGGTACGCCGCCGGTGGAGGGGACACGCCGGAGAAATAACCGACATGTGCCCATAGTGAGGGATATTCTCTTCCGGTGACCCCGACCAGCGGATCCCTCCAGCTGTGCACGATCGCCCTCGCGGTGCTCGCCGCCGTCGCCACCGTGCTGCTGTGGAACCGGATGCGCGGGCCGCGTTCGGCCCGGGTGCTCCAGCGGGCCGGGCTGCTGGTGTTCGGCGAGCTCATGGCCGCGACGGCGATCCTGGTGTGGGTCAACATCTCCAACGGCGGCCTGGTCGTGTCCTGGCAGGACCTGCTGGGCAATCAGAGCACCCGGGGCGGGGTGTTCGCCGGGCAGACCGGCGCGGTGGTACTCGACCCGCAGCCGGTCCCGGTGGCCCGCGCGGCCGCCGCGGGTGCGGCCGCGGCGATCCCGGCGGCGGGCCTGGCCACGCTGCACGCGGTCCGCTTCACCCCGGCCGAGGACGGCTTCCGGGAGGCGACCTTCCGCGGCCCGGCCTCCGGCCTCGACTCCCAGGTGTACGTCTGGACGCCGCCGCAGTACGCGGACGAGCCGCACGCCACGTTCCCGGTGCTCGAACTCCTGCACGGGGTGGTCGGCTCGCCGGACGGCTGGATGGGGCCGATGAACGTGGTCGCCCACCTCGAGGCGGCCGAGCAGTCGGCCAAGGTCTACCCGTTCATCCTGGTCGTCCCGCAGGTCACGCCGGTGGCCGGGCACACCTGGCCGTGGAACAACGAGGAGTGCAGCAACGTGCCCGGGGACGGCGACGTGGACTCCTGGCTCACCCAGGACGTGCGCGACCTGGTGGTGGCGGACTTCCGGGCCGAGTCCGCGGCGGACGGCTGGGGCCTGATGGGCTACTCCACCGGCGGGTTCTGCGCGGCGAAGCTGGTGTTGCAGCACCCGGACCGGTACCAGGCCGCGGTCTCGCTGGCCGGGTACTACACGCCCGACTCGGACACGCTCACCTCCGATCCGCAGCTCGACCACGCCAACAGCCCGCTGTGGCTGCTCGGGCACACCCGGACCCCGGCCGTCAGCCTGCTGATGACGGCGAGCGAGCAGGACCGGGTGGATCCGGCCGCGGAGACGGCGCAGGTACTGGCCACGGTCAAGGCCAACCCGCTGGCCCGGGCCACCGAGGTGCAGTCCTTCGTCGCGCCGCTGGGCGGCGGGCACAACCAGAGCGCGTGGGAGAAGATGCTGCCGACCGCCTTCACCTGGCTCTCCCAGCGGCTGACCGGACCGACGACGTGACCGCCGCGACGAGGGAGCCGGGATGTCGCTGACGAGCCCCACCACGCAGTACGTGAGCATCATGGCGGCGGTGTGCGCCACGACCGCGGTGCTGCTGCTGTGGAACCGCGTACGCGGTCCGCGCGCGGTGCGGCTGCTGTCCCGGTGCGGGCTGCTGATCGGCGGCTACGCGGCGACGGCGGTGGCGGTGCTGGTGTCGGTGAACATCGCCTACGGCGGCCTGATCGTGAGCGTGAACGACCTGTTCGCGGACCTCAACCCGCCGATGAACTACCACCACACCGGGCACATGCACGCGCACCACCGGGCGGTGGCGCCCGGCCCGAGTACGACTCCGAGCCCGAAAGCGACTGCGAGCCCGACCGCGTCCGCGGGCCCGGACTCGGCCGGGGTGTCCGGCCTGGCCGGATGACCACGCCCCGGATCGCCGCGCTGCTGGCGGGGATCGCGCTGGCCGCGGGCACGGCGGGGTCCGCCGCGGCCAAGTCGGACCTGCGGGTGAACGCCGCCGCGGTCACCGTGGCACGCTCGGGTGCGGCCGAGATCGCGGTCACCGCGGTGGGCGGGGACGACGCGGCGGGACCGCAGCGTCTGTGCGTGCAGCAGGATTCCGCCGGCGGCTGGCGGGATCTGTCCTGCGGCCGGGTGCGGTTCGGCACCGGCGGCCGGCTTCGGGTGCTCGTGCCGGTGTCGTGGGCCGGTCCGCTGCGGTTCCGGGCCGAGCTCGAGCGCGTGCCGCGCAGGCACGGCGGCGGACGCGGCGCGCCGACGCCCGACCTCGTCTCCAAGCCGGTCACGGTCACGGTCGTGTTCACGGTGACGTACGCGGCCAAGGCGGCGGTCCCGGGAGCCGCGACGGTCACGGCCGCGGCTGCCGCGACGCCCGCGCCGACGGCCACCGCGCGGGGCACGAAGACGACGGCGAAGCCCGGTCCGACATCGACACGGACACCGTCGACACAGACACAGACACAGTCGACACCGCCGCCCCCGCCGCCCGACTACTCGCGGCAGAGTCCTTCGAGGTCGACGGTGTCCTTGAGGACCACCGAGACCGGGACGGCCACCGCGTCGTTGGTCAGGTCGAAGTAGTCGTCGTAGGCCGACGCCAGGGTCCTGATGTCCTGCTTGATCGCGGGCTGGTCGGCCGCGTCCGCGGCGCCGTCGAGCGCGGTCACGAGCAGCTGCACGCCGGCGTTGTTGACCGCCTCGCGGCCCTCCGCCAGCAGCTTCACCGAGGACGGGCCGTACGTGCTGATCGCCTTGAGTGCGGCGACGCAGCCCGGGTCGCCGCTCGGGTTCGTCACCGTCGTCGCGGTCGAGGTCTGCGCGGCGCCGGTGGCGTGTTCGTCCGAGGCGTTGGAGGCCTCGATGTTCGCGCAGCCCGCGGCGGCGCAGCCGATCAGGGCGAGTGCGGCGGACAGGTCGAGAGCCCGCGCGCGTCGGACGCGCGGGAAGGGTCGGCACACGGCAGACCGGCCGTCGGTACGGGACACGGCTCCACCCCCGTCAGGTGTCGCGAGGCTCGGTCAGAGCCCTTTCATCGTACCGGCGGCCGGCCGGACCAAGACGCCCTTTTACGGATTTTCCGCCGGGATCCGGGGAATTCCGGCGCGGATCACCGCGCCGGAACCGGGGTCAGGTGGCCGCGGCGAGCGGCTCGCGGCTGAGCACGAGCTGGTGTACGTCCAGGTAGCCGGAGGCGAACCCGGCCTCGGAGTAGGCCAGGTACAGCTGCCAGGTGCGCCGGAAGGTCTCGTCGAAGCCCAGGGAGCCGAGACGGCTCGCGTTGGCCACCAGGCGCTCCCCCCACAGCGCCAGCGTGCGCGCGTAGTGGCCGCCGAAGGACAGGTCGTCGCGGATCTGCAGGCCCACCCGCGCCGCGTTCTGCCGGATCGCGGTCATCGAGGGGATCAGGCCGCCGGGGAAGATGTACTTGATGATCCAGGTCTGGGTGCGCGCGGTGGCGAGCATCCGGTCGTGCGGCATGGTGATCGCCTGCAGGCCCACCCGTCCGCCGGGCGCGAGCAGCCGTGACAGGGTGCTGAAGTAGGTGGGCCAGTGCTCCCTGCCGACGGCCTCGATCATCTCCACGCTCAGCACCGCGTCGTACTGGCCGTCGGTGTCGCGGTAGTCGCGCAGCTCCACCTCGACCGCGTCGGCGAGCCCGGCCAGCTCGGCCTGCTGCCGGGTGTAGGCCAGCTGCCGCTCCGAGAGCGTGATGGTGCGCACCTTCGCCCCGCGCCGCGCCGCGCGCCGGGCCAGTTCGCCCCAGCCGCTGCCGATCTCCAGCAGCCGGGTGCCCGGGCCGACGCCGGTGAGGTCGAGCAGGCGGTCGATCTTGCGCTCCTGGGCCCGGCGCAGCAGTTCAAGGCCCGCGCCGCCGTCGTTCATGTCCGGGCGCAGCAGCTCGCCCGCGAGCCGGCCCGCGTCCGTCAGCGCCGGGACCGCGGCCGGGGCCGGGCCGTCGAACAGCGCGGCGGAGTAGGTCATGGTCGGATCGAGGAAGAGCTCGAACATCTCGTTGGACAGGTCGTAGTGCCGGGCGATGTTGTCCCTGGCCTCGTCCGCGGTCGCGTTCTCGGTCCCGGGCCGGCGCACCACGTGCAGCCGCCGCAGCCGCTGCAGCGGCGCGGGCACGAGCGTGGTCACGTTCGCGGCGAACACCCCGAGCAGCCCGGCGAGGTCGTCCGCGTCCCAGTCGCCGGCCTGGTAGGACTCGCCGAAGCCGATCAGACCGCCGGCACCGATCCGCTGGTAGAACGCCTCGGGCCGGTGCAGCGTGAGCACCGGGTCGGCCGGGCCGCCGGCGCCGAGGGTGGAGCCGTCGGGCAGGCGCAGCCGCAGCGGCAGCTCGCGCACCGCGTGCCGGACGATCCGCGCGGCCACCCGCCCGCGCAGCCGTCCGGCCGGCACGGTGGCCAGGGCCGGCCAGCGTCCCCCGTCCGAGGTCCGCTCGGCCGGCCGGTCCGGCAGCATGTCAGTCTCCGGATTCATCACTCTTTCCCTTCTCATACGAACGACTCGGGTGGACGAACCCGGCCGACCCCGGTTCGCCCACACCGCCGATACGGATACCCCGCGGCAAGCCCCTTACGCGGCGGACTGTCCGGTCGACTTACGCCGTCCGGGGGAACGGGGCCGAGCGCGCGGGGCCGAACGGGCGATGGCCCAGGTGCGGTCGGGCCGGGTGCGACCCCGGCGACGCCCGGGCCCGGACGGGCGCGTCCGGCCTGCTCGCGCGGTGCCTTGCCGCCGGTCCCACCCGGCTCTATGGTCACAGCACTCCCCGGACAACCGCAGGGTATTGATGATCTTCCGCACACGGAACGGAGTCGCCCATGTCCGATCCGGCCGCCGACATCCCCGGCC
>NZ_JAGSOG010000288.1 GCF_018139695.1 Actinospica durhamensis
GAACCCGTGCCGCCCGCCCCGCTCACCGTGCGGCCACCGCGCGCTTTCTGCCTACCATGGATCGATCATGCCTGATATCCGCCGCCAGCCGAGGTGTCAGAGCTCGATCGTGACTTCGTTGTGCCGCATCCAGCCGTCGAGCTGGAGGACGACCTCCCCGGCGTTGCGCACGTCCGGGCCGGACGCGTGCTCGAGCGCGTCCTCGATGGCGGGGAGGTTCAGCAGCGGACGGGCGGGCGAGGCGGGCTCGGCGGCGAGGGCGCGCAGGCGGGTGCGCACGGCCTCGGCGTAGCTCGGGTCCTGGGTGGTCGGGTACGGGGACTTGACCCGGTTCGCGATCTCGTCCGGCAGCAGGTCGCGGGTCGCGGCGCGCAGCAGGGACTTCTCGCGTCCGTCGAAGGACTTCATCGCCCACGGCGCGTTGAACACGTACTCGACCAGACGGTGGTCGCAGAACGGCACGCGTACCTCCAGGCCCACGGCCATGCTGGCTCGGTCCTTGCGGTCGAGCAGGATCTGCACGAAGCGGGTCAGGTTCAGGTGGCTCATCTCCCGCAGCCGCCGCTCCTTCGCGCTCTCCCCGTCCAGCACCGGCACCTCGGCGATCGACTCCCGGTAGCGGGTCTCGACGTAGCCCGGCACGTCCAGCTGCCGGACCAGGTCGGGCGCGAGGAACGACAGGCGGGTGGTGCGCACCGGGCCGCCGGCGAACATGGACATCGCGGCGATCCACGGGAAGGTCTGGGCCGCGAGCAGCCGCTCGTCGTGGAACCAGGGGTATCCGCCGAACACCTCGTCCGCGGACTCGCCGGACAGCGCGACGGTGGAGTGGCCGCGGATCGCCTTGAACAGCAGGTAGAGCGAGGTGTCGCCCTCGCCCATGCCGGGCAGGTCGCGGGCGTGCTGGACGCTCGCGGCGTTCTCCGGGTCGCTCAGGTCGGCGGTGCTCAGCACGACGTCGGCGTGGTCGGCGCCGACGTGCTTGGCCAGCGCGTGCGCGTACGGGGTGTCGAGGGTGCCGCGCGCGTCGCTGGCGCGGAAGTTCTCGCTCTGGCCGGCGAAGTCGACGGCGAAGGAGCGCACCGGGCCGCGGCCCTGCTCGCCCAGGAACCTCGCCGCCAGCGCCGTGATCACGCTCGAGTCCAGACCGCCGGAGAGCAGCGTGCACAGCGGCACGTCCGAGATCAGCTGCCGCTGCACGATGTCGTCGAGCAGTTCCCTGACGTGCGCGATGGTGGTGGGCAGGTCGTCCGGGTGCTCGCGGGCCTCGAGCCCCCAGTAGCGCCGGGTGCTCAGCCCCTCGCGCCGCACCCGCAGCAGGTGCCCGGGCCGCAGCTCGCTCATGCCGCGGTAGCCGGCCAGGCCCGGGGTCTTGACCATGCTCAGGATCTCGACCAGGCCTTCGCGGTCCACCACGGCGGAGGCGGCCGGGTGGGCGAGGATGGCCTTGGGCTCGGAGCCGAAGACCACGCCGTCGGGGGTCGGATAGTAATACAGGGGCTTGATGCCCATGCGGTCGCGCACGAGCAGCAGCTGCTCGCTTCGGGCGTCCCACAAGGCGAATGCGTACATGCCGTTGAGGCGGTGGACGAACTCCTCGCCCCACTCCAGATAGGCGTGCAGGACCACCTCGGTGTCGCTGGAGGTGCGGAATTCGTGGCCCAGCCCGGCGAGTTCCGCGCGCAATTCGCGGTAGTTGTACACCTCGCCGCTGTAGGTGGTGACGAGCACGTCGCGCCCGTCCCGCTCCACCCGCATCGGCTGAGCCCCGCCGACGAGGTCGATGACGGACAGCCGTCGATGGCCGAGGGCGGCGGGGCCGCCTGCCCACAGGCCCGAGGCGTCCGGGCCACGACAGGCCATTGTCTCGGTCATGGCGGCGAGGATCGCGCGCTGCGTTCCGGAATCCCCTTCGCCGGAATCACTGTCGAAGGAGACCCAACCGGTGATACCGCACATGACGACGATCCCTCCTGGCGCGTGGGTGCCTGGTCAGCAGTCAACTGCGCCGCGGGATATTACGTCAAGCTTTCCAAGGAATTGCAGGATTCTCACATGAGAGCGCCGCAGTCAGTACTCGTCGACGCGAGGCAGGGCCACCTGTATCAGGACCACGTGATGCGAAAGCCGCGCGCCGGGAGGGTGTTTCCCCCGGCGCGCGGCGAGGGCGTCAGTCCTCCAACACGACCTTGACGTCCAGCGTGTCGCCGACCTCGTAGACGATCCGCCCGATGTGTCCCGCCGCCCGCACGTCCTGCTCGAAGCCGCGGATCGCCTCGGCCTGCTCCGGCGGGCAGGTGACCACGACGGTGGCGATGTCGGCGCGCATGGAGAGCTTCTCCGCGGTCTTCGCCCGGCGCACCGCGCCGATCAGCGCGGAAGCCAGGCCCAGCAGCCGCGAGGAGCCGAGACCGGCCGCCGCGCCGGCCGAGTCCGCCGCGTCAGCCGCCGCGTACGCCGACGCCTCGGGCCAGGCCGTGACGTGCACCGAGCCCTCGTGGGTCCAGGACCAGACCTCCTCGGTGGTGAACGGGATGAACGGCGCGAGCAGCTGCACCACCCCGTTCAGCGCCCGGCGCAGGGTCAGCCGCGCCGAATCCGAGCCCGCATACGCCCGGTCCTTGACCAGCTCCACGTAGTCGTCGCAGAACATCCAGAAGAACCGCTCGGCCGCCACCAGCGCGGTGGTGTACTCGTAGCCCTCGAGCGCCGCGGTCGCCTCGGCCACGGTGTCCGCGAACACCGCGAGCAGGGCCCGGTCGAGCGGGTCGGTGGCCTGCGCGTCTGCGGACGGCTCACCGAAGGAGTAGACGAACTTGGCCGCGTTGAGCATCTTCGTGGCCAGCCTGCGCCCGACCTTCATCTGCTGCGGCTCGAACGCCGTGTCGGTGCCCGGCCGCCCGAGCGCCGCCCAGTACCGCACCCCGTCCGCGCCGTGCTCGTCGATCAGGTGCTCGGGCGTGATCACGTTGCCCTGCGACTTCGACATCTTCTTGCGGTCAGGATCCAGGATCCAGCCCGAGATCGCCGCGTGCCGCCACGGCGTCGCGTCCTCCTCCAGGTGCGAGCGCACCACCGTGGAGAAGAGCCAGGTGCGGATGATGTCGTGCGCCTGCGGCCGCAGATCCATCGGGTAGGTCACCGCGTACAGATCAGGGTCGGTCAGCCAGCCGCAGGCCAGCTGCGGGGTGAGCGAGGAGGTCGCCCAGGTGTCCATGACGTCCGGCTCGCCGCCGAACCCGCCCGGCACGCCGCGCTGCGCCTCGGTGTAGCCGGCCGGGGCCGCGCTCTGCGGGTCCACCGGGAGCTCGGATTCGTCCGGCAGGATCGGGTGCGCGTAGTCGGGCTCGCCCGCGGCGTCCAGCGGGTACCACAGCGGGAACGGCACGCCGAAGTACCGCTGCCGGCTGATCAGCCAGTCCGCGTTGAGGTTACGCACCCAGTCGTCGAAGCGGGATTTCATGTGCGGGGGCTGCCAGGTGATCTGCGCGCCGCGGGCGAGCAGGTCTTCCTTGCCGGCCAGGGTGCGCACGAACCACTGCCGGGAGCTGACGATCTCGAGCGGCCGGTCGCCCTTCTCGTAGAACTTCACCGGGTGCGTGATCGCACGCGGCGTGCCCTCGAGCACGCCCGCCTGCTCGAGCAGCTCCACGATCGCCTTGCGCGCCTGCGCCGCGCCCCGGCCCACCAGGCCCGCGTACACCTCGGCCGCGGCCTGCGGGTCCTGACACGGGATCTCGGCGAAGTCCAGCTCCTGCAGCCGGCCGTCCCGGCCGATGATCGTGCGCGTGGCCAGACCCAGCTCGCGCCACCAGATCACGTCGGTCTGGTCGCCGAAGGTGCAGACCATGGCGATACCCGAGCCCTTGTCCGCCTGCGCGGCGGGGTGCGCGAGCACCGGCACCCGCACGCCGAACAGCGGCGTGAGCGCCTCCTTGCCGAACAGCGGCTGATAGCGCTCGTCGTCCGGGTGCGCGACCAGGGCCACGCAGGCGGGCAGCAGCTCCGGCCTGGTGGTCTCGATGTGCACGGGCGCGCCCTCGACCGTGAAACGCAGCCGGTGGTACGCCGCGGGCTGGTCCTTGTCCACCATCTCGGCGTTGGAGACCGCGGTGCGGAAGTCCACGTCCCACATGGTGGGCGCCTCGGACTGGTACGCCTCGCCGCGCGCGAGCAGCCGCAGGAACGCGGTCTGCGAGACGCGCTGGGCCTTGGCCCCGATCGTGGTGTAGGTCATCGACCAGTCGACCGAGAGCCCGAGCCGCCGCCACAGGTGCTCGAAGACCCGCTCGTCCTCGCCGGTGAGCTTTTCGCAGAGTTCGACGAAATTGCGCCGGGACAGCGCCACCGGGGGCTGTCCCTTCTTCGTCACCTGCTCGGGCGCGGTGAACTCGGGGTCGTACGGCAGCGTGGGCTCGCAGCGCACGCCGTAGTAGTTCTGCACCCGCCGCTCGGTCGGCAGACCGTTGTCGTCCCACCCCATCGGGTAGAACACCTGCTTGCCGCGCATCCGCCGGTAGCGCGCCACGATGTCCGTGTGGGTGTAGGAGAACACGTGTCCCACGTGCAGCGATCCCGACACGGTGGGAGGCGGGGTGTCGATCGAGTAGACCTGCTCGCGTACGGCGGCGGGTACGAACCGGTAGACGCCAGTGTCGGCCCAGTTCTGCGCCCACTTGTCGTCCAAGCCGTTGACGGACGGCTTCTCCGGAATCGTCACCGCGCACACCTTTCGATCATTGGGGTCCTCACCTGCGTCCGGCCATTCTACGTGATCAGCCGGACACGCCCACGGGATATCGAAACGATAATGAGATGACTCAATTCCCGGATTTCCGGCGATTCGGGAGGTGGTGACGTGGCGTGCGGCGGCGTGCGGCGGGGCGCCGTGCACCGGGCCGGGTCGCCGGGCAGGATGGAAAGGTGCTGTTCGCCGACGTCGTCCACGCCTCCGCCGGGGTCACCGCCACCCGCTCCCGGCTGGCCAAGGTCGAGATCCTGGCCACCGCGCTGCGCTCGGCCGGCGGCCCCAACCGCGCGGCCGCCATCCGCGCCGTCACCGGATTCCTCACCGGCACGCCGGTGCAGGGCCGGATCGGGACCGGTTGGCGTACCCTGATCCGCCTCGAGCCGCCGCCCGCGGCCTCGCCCGGGCTGACCGTCGCCGCGGTGGACGCGGCACTGAACGCGCTGGCCGAGACCGCCGGCGCCGGGGCCCAGGCGCGGCGGGCGCGGCAGCTCACCGACCTGCTCGGCCGGGCCACCGCCGAGGAGCAGGACTTCCTGATCCGGCTGCTGGTCGGCGAACTGCGCCAGGGCGCCCTCGAAGGGGTGATGCTCGACGCCATCGCCAAGGCGTGCGGCGCGGACGGCGACCTGGTCCGGCGCGCCTTCATGCTCTCCGGCTCGCTGCCCGAGACCGCGACCGCCGCGCTGCTCGGCGGGGCCGAGGCGCTGGCGGACTTCGGGCTCACGGTCGGCCGTCCGGTGCGGCCCATGCTGGCCTCCCCGGCCGCGTCGCTGGCCGCCGCGATCGGGGAGCTCGGCTCGGTCCGGGTCGAGTACAAGCTCGACGGCGCCCGCATCCAGGTGCACCGCGACGGCGACGACGTGCACGTGTTCACCCGCACCCTGCGCGAGATCACCGAGAGCGTGCCAGAGCTCGTCGATCTCGCCCGGCTGCTGCCGTGCGATTCGGTCGTGCTGGACGGCGAGACGCTCGCCCTGACCGACGACGGCCGGCCGCGCCCGTTTCAGGAGACGATGAGCCGGTTCGGCGCCACGTCGGAGCGGGAGCTGCTGCTGCGGCCGTACTTCTTCGACTGCCTGCACCTCGACGGCGTCGACCTGCTCGACGCGCCGCTGGCCGAGCGGGTCGTGGCGCTGCGCCGGGTCGCCGGGGACCACCTGATCCCGGGCGTGGCCGAGCCGAACGCCGAGCAGGCCACGGTGCTGCTGACCTCCGCCCTCGCGGCCGGCCACGAGGGCGTCGTGGTCAAGTCGCTCACCGCCCCGTACGCGGCCGGGCGGCGCGGAAAGGCCTGGCAGAAGGTCAAGCCGGTGCACACGCTGGACCTGATCGTGCTGGCCGCCGAGTGGGGCCACGGCCGCCGGACCGGGCTGCTGAGCAACCTGCACCTCGGCGCCCGCGATCCCGACGGCGGCCCGCCGGTGATGGTCGGCAAGACCTTCAAGGGCCTGACCGACGAGCTGCTGGCCTGGCAGACCTCGACGTTCCCCGGGTACGCGGTGCGAAGTACCGAAGCGGCGGTGTATCTGCGCCCGGAGGTGGTGGTGGAGATCGCCCTCGACGGCGTCCAGGTCAGCCCGCGCTACCCCGGCGGCGTCGCGCTGCGCTTCGCGCGGGTGGTGCGCTATCGCCCGGACAAGGACGCCGCGCAGGCCGACACGATCGACGCGGTGCGCGCGCTGCTGTCGGGCAGGAACCGGGCCGCGAAGCCCGGTTCCCCCCTTCCGTCAGATCCCTGATGTAGCCAGGTCCGAGGACTCGAGCTCCGCGTCGTACTCGGCGTCCACCGCCGGGCCGCCGCGCCGACGCACCCCGATCATCAGCAGCGAGACGGCCGCGGCGGCCAGGATCCCGATGCCGCCGACGAGGGCGCAGGTGTGCAGCGCGTCGGTGAAGCTGTCGCCGTACGCGGTCAGCGCCTGCCCGGTGCTCTGGTTCGTGCTCAGGTGCAGGAACGCGCCCGCCTGGATGCCGACGGCCGACACGACGCCGTTGACCTGGCCCTGGTCGGCCTGGCTGAGCCCCGAGGCGGCCAGGTGGCCCGGCAGCGCGGCCAGCGTGCGGTTGGTCAGGATCACCCCGAAGACCGCCGGCCCGAGCGCACTGCCGATCTGGCGCAGCGCGCTGTTGGCCGAACCCGCCGTGGCGGCCAGCCGCCGCGGCACCGCGTTGACCGCGATCGTGGTGATCGGGGCCATCGCCAGCGCGATCCCGACGCCCAGCACCGCGATCACGGCCGCGGCCTCGCCGGTGCCGGTCCCGGCCTTGAACAGGTTCACCAGCAGCGCCCCGATGCCCGCGATCACCAGGCCGGCGAAGAGCACGAGCCCCGGCGAGAGCCGGTTCATCATGCGCCCGACCACCGGCCCGAGCACGACCGTGAACCCGTTGAGTGCGATCAGCCGCACGCCGATGTCCCAGGTGGAGGCGTGGTGCACCAGGCCGAAGTACTCGCTCAGCGCGAACACCAACCCGACCTGCGCGAACAGCAGCACCGCCATGACGATCGCGGCGCCGGAGAACGCGCTCGAATGGAACAGTCGCATATCCAGCATCGGGTATGCGTCATGCTCGACCACGACGAAGGTCGCCAGCGCCATGACCGCGAGCGCGAACGCCCCGATCACCAGCGGCGAACCCCATCCGGCCGTACCGCCGCCCTCGATGAACCCGTAGACCAGTCCGGTGATGCCGAGGATGGCCAGGATCTGCCCGGGCAGGTCGAGGTGGCGGTCCCGGTCGGACCGGGAGTCGGTGAGCACGAATCCGCCCACCACCGCCGTCACCGCGCTGAGCACCAGCGCCGGCAGGAAGATCCAGCGCCAGCCCACGTGCTCCAGAATCTGCCCGTTGAACAGCGGACCGAGCGTCAGACCCAGCCCCAGGCAAGCCGTCCACCCCGCGATCGCCCGCGCCCGGACGTTGTGGTCCGGACAGACGTGCGCGATCAGGCCGATGGTGGAAGGCAGCAGCGCGGCCGTCCCGACCCCGGTCAGCGCCTGCCCTGCGCAGACCTGGAACACGCCGTGCGCCGTCAGCGCCAGCAGGCAGCCGAGCGAAGTGCAGGACAGGCCGAGCAGGTAGATCTTCTTGCGACCGTACAGATCGCCGATCACGCCGAACGAGAGCAGCAGCGCGGTCGTCGGCAGAATGAACGCGTCAGTGATCCACTGCAGCCCGGCCGTCGAGGCGTCGAGCGCCTGCTGGATCACCGGAAGCGCCGTGGAGACGCCGACCACGGGCAGGTAGGACACGAGCACGCCGAGACAGGCCAACGCGATCGTGGCCCTGCGATTCGGCAGATCCCCGGAAGCCGAGGAGCCCGAACCGCGCCCTGAGTACGGCGGTCCGGGCTGGGGAGAAGCGTGTCTGGACATCACAACGAGCACCTCACTGTGCAGGAAGCGGGGAATCGGTGGCGAGGCCGCCCCTCCGGGCCCGCGCCCCGGCCGCCCTGGCCGACACGCGCCTCGCCCGGACCGGCCGCCACCTCAGCCCCCTGAATCAAGGCACAGCGGCATCGCAGCCGATCCGCACGGAACCGGCCCGGTCCGCGCACGGCCGGCCGTTCCGCCTGTGGTGCTCCCCCACCGTCCCGCCCGCCCGCCACACGGGCGGCCGGAAGCGTGGGGCCTTGCCTTCGGGTCCCCCCTTGAGTATCACGGAACGACGGTGAGTGAGCACCGCCAAACCGTCAACATAAGGTGTACTGCGCCACGGGCGTGGAATCCGGTCCGCGCCCCAACACGGCCTGGATCACGCCCCCTGTTTCTTCTCACACAGAGCGGCAGCGATGTCGTCGCTGCGTTTGAAGTGCCGACGCGACGCACTGAAATCGGGCTGGCGTTCGCAATCTCGGATCGCCTTCGTGACGGTTGCGAGCGAGTCGCGCAAGGCCGCGTCGATCAGGTCGCGCCAGTTCGAGTACAGGCCGTAGTCCGTGATCGCGCGGGCAAACCCATCAGTGCACAGCAGAACGTGGCGCGCCGCGTTCCATTTCAGGCGCACCCGGTGGATACGGAGCACGGCTGACGGGTCGCCGGAGAAAACACCTTCCGGGTGGACGCCGGTGATGTACTCGCGACGCCGCAGCAGCAACGCGTCGCGGGCGTCCTGGGCGTCGAGCCCTTGAGGCCCGGCAGCGCGGACAGCGGCGGTCTCACGCTGGTTGTAGAACACGGTCGACAGCTCTGTGACACCCGCGTCCTCACCCGAATCCACTTCTTCACCGACTGCCACGAGCGTCGCATCGCCGATCCGCGCAAGCTCAAGGGTGCCACCGTGATCAATGGCCAGACCGACTGAGCACGTGGGGTAGACACGGTCTGCCGGGAACCCGTGCCCGCGGATGTCCCGCCCGATCTCCGCGGAGATTTCGGTCAGCGTGCGCTCGACGTCAACCGCTGGCCGCAGAGCGCGGCGAAGCTCGTTGCCGAGACCGTCCACGAGGTAGTGCACGTCATTGGTGGCCGGCAGGAACGGCTCCGGATACACGTCCGTGGCCCCGTCGATGACCCAAGCCGCATCGGCGGCGGCGCCGACGCGGTCCTCGTTCGGCTTCGCCCCGCCCGGCTCACAGACCGTGTCGAGAACACGCAGGCTCATGCAATGCATCATCCTCCGACGAGGACCGAAACGAGCAGCAATGCCGCGCCGAGCAGTGCCGGTGGGATCACCCGGGCCCAGGGCGGGGAGGCGTTGGTGTACGCGAACGTGGTGAAGACGAGGATGACGGCCCCGGCCATCGCGCACATCAGACGGGCTCCGTCCGCGGCCTTGGCGGACTGCGCGGCGATGGACGCGGCCGAGGCTACGAACGCGACCACTGCGGCGAGCAGCCCGAGCAGTTCGACCTGCTGGGTGCGGAAGCGGTCCAACTCCTGCCGGAAACTCTCCTGCTGGGCGTGCGTGCGAGCCCGTTCCTCGAGAAGATCGATACGCACACGTGTGGCCTGATAGCGCGCCAGTCGCCGATAGACGTCCGGATCGTCGTCGGGCTCGGCCGCGATAGCCTCGGCGATCGCCACCCGCGCGCTGCCGTATTCGCCCTGGAGCGCGGATACCCGAGAACGGGTTTCAAAGTAATGCGCCCGGCGACCTTGCGGTGAGGAGAGGACGAGGCTGATGGTGCGATCCGCCTCCTCGAGCAAGCCCGTCGTCGCTTTGGCCCCCTCCAGTTCGAGGTAGTCCACGGCGAACATCGCCACCTGATGCTGGATTCCCACATGGCCGGGCAGGTCCGCCGCCGCGCGCCGCGCGAAGTCGATCGCCACGCGGAGGAGTTCGGGTTGCCCGCCGATACCCCGGCCATAGGCCACGAGCGCGCGGAAGGTGTCGAAGTAAGGCTCCAGTCCGAATTCGGCTTCGGCTGATCGCACCAGCTCCGCGTATGCAGCGGTCCGCTCCTGGCGGTTGAGATGTACCAGAAGGCAATACAGCGCACCAAAGCGCACCTCGCGTGCATGGGACTCGTCCACGACGATCGCCCGCATGGTCGCTTTGGGCTGCCCCGCGAATTTTGGACACTGGTCCCGCGGTGTGATCACGCGGCGAGCGTCAGGTTCGCCTGCTTCTCTCGGTAGGCTTCGAGGGGAGTCGCATAGCCGATCCCCGAGTGAAGGCGTTGG
>NZ_JAGSOG010000289.1 GCF_018139695.1 Actinospica durhamensis
TAAGAGACAGGGACAGGGCGGGGGCGGCGGCGCAGAGGTCGGCGATGTGGCTGCGCAGCAGGCGGTAAAGCGGGCTCGCCTGCAGGTGTACGGCGGCGCACTGGACCTGTTCCATGCTCAGGCCGAGCGCGGACCGTTCGACCTGGACGATCCGCGCGCTCCCCTCTCCGGGTCTGGTGTAGGAATAGCAGGAGTTGAGGTCGGTGACATACAGGGCGCCGCGGAGCAACGGGTACGCGCGCTCCTCGTGGACATAGCCGCCCGGCCCGCCGTCGTGCAGGACGAAGACCACACGTTCCGGCCCGTCCTTGTGCGCGTGCTTCGCGGTCCGGCTGTGGCTGACGCCGGAGCTGTGTTGGTGCAGCAGCGCGATGTCCGGGCTCAGCTGCCAGTGTTCGAGCCGGGCGTGGACCCGCTCCGGCGGGTCGAGCAGGCGCAGTTCGTGCGGCGCCGTCGCGCCGGTGAGGACCGACTGCAGGGCTTCGGCGCGCTCGCCGGCCGGCAGCAGGCTGGTGTCGAGCAGAACAGGCACTGGGGGACACCGTCCGTCCCTTGCGATCTTCATGCCGCGAATCCCGGGCCGCGTCCCGATCCTCCCACGGTGTTCGGGGGTCGTTGGGCAATCGTGCACGCACAGCAAAGAAATCGTGCGTGCTCGATCCAGGGCCGACAGTCTTCTGCGGTGATCCTTGGGGCATGGCCGGGCCGGTCGCCGGGCCACTCGCGGCCGTCGGACGACCGACGCGCCGCATCCCCCTCGCGAGGAGAACGAGATGGCTGACTCCACCCCTTCCGCAGGTCCCACCGTCGTCCTGGTGCACGGCGCGTTCGCCGACGCGGGCAGCTGGGCGTTCGTGACCGAGCGCCTGGTCGCCGCCGGCGTGCCGGTGCGCGCGATCGTCAACCCGCTGCGCGGTATCAGCCACGACTCCGCGTACGGGCGAGCATGATCAACCAGATCCCCGGCCCGGTCCTGGCCGTGGGCCACTCCTACGGCGGCGCCGTGATCACCAACGCCGTCCCGAAGACGCGGAACGTGGTGGGCCTGGTCTACGTCGCCGCCTTCGCCCCCGATGAAGGTGAGCTCCTGGGCGAGATCGTGGCCCGGTCCAAGGACAGTGTCCTGACCACCGCGCTCCAGGAGTACCAGTACCCGGTCGGTGATGGCGGCGAGACCGCTGTCGAGGTGCTGATCGACGCCGCCAAGTTCCGCGCGGTCTTCACCGCTGACCTGCCCCAGCCGCAGTCCGACGTCTACGGCCTGTCCCAGCGTCCGATCGCGGCCGGCGCGTTCGCCGAGAAGAGCGGTCCGCCCGCCTGGAAGAACCTGCCCTCGTGGGCGGCGGTCGGCACCGCGGACACCGCGGCGGGCAGCGACGTCGTGCGCGAGATGGCGCAGCGCGCGGGCGCCGACATCACCGAGATCGAAGGCTCCCACGTCATCATGATCTCCCAGCCCGACGCCGTCACCGAGGTCATCCTCAAGGCGGTCGCGGCCGTCGGCTGACCTCGGCCCGGCCCGCCCACCGCGCGTGACCGGCGCCGCCGACGCCGGCGCCGGTCACCGCGCAGGTGTGTCCGGACGCTGTTTCGGCGCGGGTGTCCTCAGGGTGCGCCATTCCCGCGGGCTGAGGCCGAACTCCTGGCCGAAGCGCCGGGTGAAATGGCTGACGTTGCGAAACCCCCAGGCCCGGGCGATCGACTCGATCGAGCGGTCCCGCGCCGCCGGCAGGGCCAGCTCGGCCCGAACTCCCTCGAGGCGCCGGCGGATGATCATCTGTTCGAGGCTGATGTCGAGCGCGGCACAGACGTTGTACAGCTTCCGCAGCGAGATGTTGTGGGCTGCCGCGACCGCGGTGGCATCCAGGCCGGGATCGCGCAGGTTCTGCCGCACGTACTCGCGGATGCGCACCCACAGCGTCTGCGCGGCGGCGTCGCGCCTGGCCGAGGCGTCGGGGGAGAGCGAGGCGATCAGCGCGCGGGCGAGATCGACGCTGGAGTCGGCGACCCGCGCGGCCGAAGGGTGCGCGGTCAGGGCGTCGGCAGCGTCGAAGAGCTCCACGATGTGGCTCGTCACCAGGTCGTAGAGCGGACTGCGGGCCAACTGGGGCAAGGCGCGGCGCAGCAGCCCGGCCGGCACGTCGAGCTGGTCGAGCGGCATCATCAACGCCCGCGACGCGCCCTGGCCGGACCAGGAGAACTCGAACGGCTCGGTCATGTCCATGCCCATCAACATGCCGGGGTGCACCCGGTCGAGCGGCGCGAACTGGCGGTGCAGTCCCTCGCCGCGCTCCTGTACCGCCAGCGCGAGCAGCGGCACCGGGTCGCGGCGAGCCTGTTTCTCGCTGCGCGACATCCGCACCGGCGACGTCGCGGCGCGGAACAGGTAACTCCCGCCCAGCTGCCACACGTCCAGCCGGGCGCTGACCGGATGCCCGCCGCCGAGCAGTGCCACGGAGGAGGCGCTCGTCTCCGCCATGGCCACCCGCACCCGCTCGGACCGTTCCTCGTCGGGCACCACGGAGGTGTCGAGGATGACGACCACGGCGGCTCCTGACCTCGGGGAGTGGGGCATGAACAGGACACTGTCATGCTGTCGCGACCCTCAGGATTCTGCAACGCCGTCCCGGGGCCACCGGGCGGCGAGGGTGCCACCGCTGCCCTGTGCCCGCGCTTTCCCGCGCCGCCGCGATCGGCGGGTTTGATCCGGAGGAAAACGGTCAATCGGCCGACCGCATCCGGGTCGGCCCAGAAGGTCGAGTTGAACGTTTCGGCCGGGCGTGCTAGCGGCCTCAGCCGCCGTGAACTGGCCGGATGCGGCCGAGGAGCGTGGTGTTCGGAGGGCCCGGATTTTCGGTATATCCGTTTATGGGGGGATTTCCTGGTTACTCGGCGCCGGTCGAGAGAAGGGGTTCACCATGATGACGCAAAAGGAGATCTCCGGTTTGCTGCAGCAGCCGCTGTACGGCAACGACGGGCACAAGATCGGCAAGGCCACCCGCGTCTTCTACGACGACGTCACCGGCCGCCCCGACTGGGTCACGGTCAAGACCGGCATGTTCGGCAGCAGCGAGTCGTTCGTACCCGTCCACGACGCCGTCGCTACGGAGGGCCACCTCAAGGTCCCGTACTCCAGGGACAAGATCAAGTCCGCCCCCGGAGTGGACATCAGCGCCGAGGGCCACCTGTCCGTGACGGAGGAGCGCAGGCTCTACGGCTTCTACGGAGTCGACGGGGACGCGTTGCTGCGGCGGCGCGCGCAGGAGCGGCCGGCCGAGGATCGGTCGATGGACCGCGAGGCGGCGGCGGGCCAGCGGGTCAAGGACCGCGGGACCGCGACCGATCAGCGGACCATGGACGAGAGCACCGCGATGGACCAGCGGGCCATGGACCGGAGCGCGGCGATGGACGAGCGCGCGGCCATGGACCAGCGTGCGGCCATGGACCAGCGTGCGGCGGCGGACCAGCGGGCCATGGGCGAGAGCGCGCCGCGCGGCCAGCGGCTCGTAGCAGGTCAGCAGGCCGAGACCCCTGCCGCGCAGGGTGACGCCGGGGCGACGGACGAGGTCATGACGCGCTCGGAAGAGCAGCTGCACGTGGGCGTCACCCGGCAGGCGACCAGCCGGGTCAGGCTGCACCGGGTCGTGGAGACCGAGGAGCAGCAGCTGACCGTCCCGTTGCGGCACGAGGAGGTCCACCTGGTGCGGGAGCCGATCACCGAGGAGAACCGCGGCGACGCGATGTCCGCGACGGAGCTCTCCGAGGCCGAGCGGGTGGTGACCCTGCACGAGGAGAAGCCGGTGGTGGAGACCACGGTCGAGGCCAAGGAGCGGGTGCGCCTGGCCGTCGACGAGCGTACCGAGGAGCAGACGGTGCGGGGCACCGTCCGCAAGGAACAGATCAGGTTGGAAGAGGACAAGGACGACGATCGGCGCCGCTGAGCGCCAGGCCCGCGCGCGGACTCCGGCGGCTGTCGCCCGAGTCCGCGCGCGGCCCTGCCGTTCGCGGGCGCCACGTCGGCGGGCCGACCCGCGGGCCGGCCCGCCGACATGGGCGCATATGCGTTATTTGCTACTTGAGGCGCAGCCGGTGGGCTGGTTGGAGAGCAGTTCCGGACCGATGTAGGTCCCGTACGACTTGCCGGTGCGGTCGACGAGGTGCTCGAACTTGAAGGCGAGTACGGATCCGCTCGGCATCTTGGACGGGTCGATGGTGAAGGAGTTGTCCGACGCCGAGGTCGGGCGGGTCAGGACGCTGGACGTGTCCAGCTCGGTGGCGCCGAGCCAGGTGCACAGCCCCGGCAAGTGGGGCCCGACATCGATGGTGCCGGGGGGCAGCGTCACGGTGGTCGAGTGGAAGACCGTGCGGACACCCGCCTTCGCCAGGATCTGCTCGAGCTCGCTCTGGTCGCCGAGCTGCCAGAAGGTGACCATGACCTTTCCGGTCTTCGCGTCGGTATGGACGGAGAATGCGGCGTTGTCCACGTTCACGGACGTGCCCTGGGACGTCAGCGAGTGGGTGGATCCCGCCTGAGGCAGGGCGCCCGCGCCGTTCTGGCCGATCAGTGCGAGGGCGAGGCTCGCCGAGACGGCGACGACACCGAGCGCGCCGAGGGCGGGCACGGCCCGCTTGCGCCGCCGCAGCGTCCGGCCGCGCGCCAGCACGTCCGGCGCCTCGCGTCCGCGGCGGCCCTCGTCGAAGGCGGAGCCCACCAGGCTGATCAAGGCGGCGTCAGCGGCGCCGCCCTCGTGCTGTTCGAACTCTTCGATCATTTCACCGGCTCCTGCCATGCGGAGGGGGCGAGCGCGGCGCGAAGCGCGGCGAGCCCCCGGGAAAGGTGTGTCATGACCGTGCCGGGCGTGACACCGAGTACACGCGCGGTGGTCTTGGTATCGAGGTCGAGGAAGATCCGCAGAACGACGACTTCGCGTTGGCGGGCGGGCAGAGCTCTGAGCGCCTGCATCACCTGTCGGTCGATCTCGGAGCCTTCCGGCGAGCGGTCCTCGGCATCGTGCGAGGCGTCCCACGCCACCTCCCGGCGACGGCGCCGCCACCAGGAGACGTGCGTGTTGAGCGCGGTCCGCACGACCCACGCGCGCGGTGCCGGGTGCTTGCACACCTTGCGCCAGGAGGCGTAAGCCCGGGCGAACGCCTCCGCCGTCGCGTCCTCGGCCACGGACCAGTCGCCCACCGCCGCGTAGACCGCGCGCAGGCACTCGGCCCTGGCCTGTTCGTAGAACGCCGCGAAATCCTCGTCCTCTGGTTTCTCGTCCACACCTTCACTACGCATCAGCGGCAGTATTCATTGACAGCCGGGCCCGTCGATGATCGGGTAGGGGCGCACGCCCTGCCCAAGGCCGATCCGCGCCCCGCCGGAGCCCCGCGCCGACTCCCGCGTTGCGTAGTGATCAAGTTTCTTGCGTATCCATGGCACTTATTGCATCCACGGTTGTACGCTGACCCGCGTGACGAAGAGGCTCGTAGACGTAGCCGCGTTCGCCGGGGTGAGTGTGGCCACGGTGCGGCGGGTGTTGGGCGACAAACCGGGGATCTCGCCGGCCACGCGGGCGGCGGTGCTCACCGCGCTCGACGTGTTCGGGCTCGACCGCCCGGTCAAGTTCCGGGGGGTCAAGGGCGGATTGGTCGGGCTCGTGGTCCCGGACCTGCAGAATCCGATCTTCCCCGCGCTGGTCGAGGCCGTCTCGATCGGGCTGGTCAAGCTCGGGCTGATGACGGCGCTGTGCACCCGTACCGCCGACGGGGTCTCCGAGGCCAACTACATCGAGCTGCTGCTGCGCCGGGACGTCGCCGGGATCGTGTTCATCGGCGGCAGTTACGCCGACGCGGGGCCGGAATACGGACGCGAGCTACGCGAGCGCGGCATTCCGATCGTGCTGGTGAACGCCGCGGACGAGAACGAGGGCGTGGCCCGGGTCGCCGTGGACGACGAGGCGGCGGCGGAACAGGCGTTGGCGCACCTCACCTCGTTGGGACACACCAGGATCGGGCTGATCCTGGGGCCGCAGGGGCACGTGCCCTCGGCCCGCAAGCTCGGCGCCTTCGTCCGGCATGTGCGCAGCGGTCCGGAGGATCAGTCCTGGCGGGAGCGGGTGGCGCACGTGCCGTTCTCGATGGAGGGCGGCGGAGCGGCGATGAGCCGGCTGCTCGGGCTGGGCGTGACCGCGGTGGTGTGCGCGAGTGACGCGCTCGCGCTCGGCGCGATCCGCGCGGCCCGTCGCCGCGGGTTCGCCGTGCCCGGCGACCTCTCGGTGATCGGGTTCGATGATTCGACCTATATGTCCGTGGTCGAAGCCCCGCTGACCACGATCCGACAACCGGTGCGCGCGATGGGCGCGGCGGCGGTGGAACTGCTCGAGACGCAGATCAACGGCCAGGCCGTGCCCACCGAGGAGCTGCTGCTCGAGCCGCAGCTGATCGTGCGCGGCTCGACCGGGCCGTGTCGCCAACGCGCACGGATCTTCGACCCGCAGTCGTGATTTTTTGCTGCTGTGCAAGATTTCGACAACGAAGTCTAGATTTTCTGCACGAATCTCTGGACAACCGGCAGTCGTCCTCGTACTGTTCCACTACGCCACGCGGCCCGAACCCTCGCCGGCCGCGGCACGCACGACCTGCGCCACCTTCAGCGACCCGTTTCGCGCTTGCCTCGCGGCCTTATGGCCGGGGTCAGACGCATCCGTTTCGGAGGAATACCAGAGTATGCACGTCTTTCAGCGAAGCAAGGCGTTCACCATCGCCCTGACGGCCGTCGCCGTCGCCGCGACCGCCACCGGCTGCAGCAGTTCCAAGAGCTCAGGTACGGCGAGTGCCGCCTCGAATGCTCCGGTGACCATATCCGTCGGTTGTGAGCCGCCGACCTCGGAGGCACAGCCGCGGGCCAACTGGGTCGCCGACGTGGCGGCGTTCGAGAAGCTCAACCCGAACATCACCATCACGAGCGACGACACCAACCCGTGTGACGACCCGGCGACCTTCAACGCCAAGCTCGCCAGCGGCAAGATGGACAACGTCTTCTACACGTACTTCACCGACGCGGCCAACGTGGTCTCCTCCGGCGAGGCCGCCGACATCCAGCAGTACGCGAGCCAGATCAACAACTACTCCTCGGTCCAGAGCTCGCTGCTCAACGTCTACCGCCAGGGCGAGACCTCCTCGGGCGACCTGTACGGCGTGCCGACCGGCAACTACAGCCTCGGCCTGGTCTACAACAAGGCGCTGTTCCAGCAGGCCGGCCTGAATCCGAACGACCCGCCCACCACCTGGGACCAGGTGGAGCAGGACGCGATCGCGATCACCAAGCTCGGCCACGGCGACATCGGCTACGCGGACTACAGCGCGCAGAACACCGGCGGCTGGCACTTCGTCGCCGAGCTCTACTCGCGCGGCGGCACCGCCGTGACCGCCGACGGCAAGAGCGCCAACTTCAACGACGCGGCCGGCCAGTCCGTGCTCGAGTTCCTGCACAAGATGCGCTTCACCGACAACGTGATGGGTACCAACCAGGGCCTGGTCTACAACGACCTGCTGCAGATGATGGCCTCAGGCAAGCTCGGCATGTACGTCGGCGACCCGAGCACCCTGACCGCCATGCACAGCACGTACAAGACCCCGTACGACAACCTCGCCGTCGGACCGATGCCCGGTGAGACCGCGACTCTGCTCGGCGGCTCCGGCTACATGTTCAACAAGAGCGACACGCCCGCGCAGATCGAGGCCGGCATCAAGTTCCTGAACTACGAGTTCGAGACCTCCGGCCTCGGCCAGTTCGACTACCAGCGCCAGGCCCAGCAGAACCAGCCGGTCGGGCTGCCCGAGCCGGACCTGTGGCAGGGCGCCGTGGCCGACGCCGACAACACCGCCAAGGCCAAGTACGCGAACATCCCGACCGCGAACTTCTCCACCTACGTCGCGGCCCTGCCGAAGATGCAGCTGGTGATCGAGCCGCCGCAGGCCCAGGCCCTCTACGCCAAGGGTGACGCCGCGATGTTCGCGGTGCTGACCAACCCGAACGCGAACATCCCGGCCCTGCTGAGCACCTTCGCCAGCCAGACCAACACCATCCTGGCGAACGCGCAGTAACACCGACGCCCGTACCGCCTGCCCGGGACGCCTCAGGCCCGGGCGGGCGGTGCGCGGGGCGGCGAGCGCCGAGCGCGTTCGCACGCGGTACGGAACAAACAGCCCGGCAAGCACTCCAGAGCAAGCGCTCCAGAGCAAGCAGCACGCAGCGACAGTGCAGAGCGACGAGGCTCGAGAAGGAAGAGCGGGACCCTCCCCATGGCGACGATCAATGTTTCCGCGGCCACGGCCTACGAGGCGCGCGGCGCGGCCCGGGCCAGGCGCCGGGCGCCGCTGGCCCAGCGGCTGCGCCGGCACGCCACCGGCTATCTTTTTCTACTCGGCGCGGTGATCTGCTTCGCGCTCTTCTCCTGGTATCCCATGATCCGCGAAGTGATCATGAGCTTCCAGAAGACGAACTTCGCCGGCGACACCACGTGGGTCGGCTTCAACAACTACCGGCACATCTGGGCGGATCCCGACTTCTGGGCGGCCTGGCGCTTCTCCGGCCTTTTCACCCTCTTCGCCCTGGTCTTCGGCTTCGCCGTGCCGTTCGGCGTCGCGGTGGTGCTCAACGAGATCCGGCACATGAAGGGCTACTTCCGGCTGCTGGTCTACCTACCCGTGATGATCCCGACCGTGGCCGCGGCCTTCCTGTGGCGCTGGTTCTACCAGGCGGACAACGGCGGCCTGTTCAACCAGGCCCTGCACGCCCTGCACCTGCCGACGGTCGGCTGGCTGCAGAGCTCGCCGATGCTCGCGACGCTCTGCCTGGTGCTCTTCTCCACCTGGGCCAACATGGGCAGCTCGGTGCTGATCTACCTGGCCGCGCTCCAGGGCGTGCCCGGCGAGCTCTACGAGGCGGCCGAGCTCGACGGCTCGGGCATCCTCAAGCGGGTCTGGCACGTCACGATCCCGCAGACCCGGCTGATCCTCTCGCTGATGCTGATGCTTCAGATCGTCAACACCTTCCAGGTCTTCCTGGAGCCCGACGTCATCACCCGCGGCTCGAACAGCACCACCAGCGTCGTCTACCAGATCTTCGACTACGCCTTCAACTACAACAACTTCGGCAACGCCGCGGCGACCGGCATCACCCTGCTGCTCGTGCTGATGGTCTTCGGCGGCATCTACCTCAAGCTGGCCCGCTCCGTGGAAGAGGACTGAGGACATGGCAGCCATCGAATCCACTTCCCGCACCCTCGTCTCGCGGACCCAGCTCAACCGGCCGGTGGGCAAGGCCGTGTACTGGACCACCTTCGTCGTCCTGGTCCTGCTGTTCGCGCTGGCCTTCCTCTTCCCCTTCTACTGGATGGTCACCGGCGGCCTCAAGTCGCCGCAGGAGCTCATCCAGGTACCGCCCACCCTCGTGCCCGCGCACCCGCAGGTGAGCAACTACCACACCGCCTGGTCCGACGCCGACCTCGGCCGGCTGCTGTGGAACACCACCTTCTACGCCGCCGGCGCGCTGCTGTTCCAGCTGGCCTTCGACATCGGCGCGGCGTACGCGTTCTCCAAGCTGCGCCCGGTGTTCGGCAACGTGTTCATGTTCGGGATGCTCTCCACGATGATGATCCCGACCACGGTGCTCGCCCTGCCGGCCTACCTGACCGCCAACAGCCTCCCGTTCGTGCACTGGAGCCTGCTCAACACCCCCTGGGTGATCTGGCTGCCCTCGGTCGCGAGCAACGCGTTCAGCATCCTGCTGCTCAAGCGCTTCTTCGACTCGATCCCGGCCGAGCTGCTGGCCGCCGCCTCGATCGACGGCGCCGGACCGATGCGCGCGCTGTGGTCGGTGATCCTGCCGATGTCCCGGCCGATCCTCGGGGTGGTCTCGATCTTCGCGGTGGTCAACGTGTGGAAGGACTTCCTCTGGCCGCTGCTCACCCTGACCAACACCTCGGCGCAGACGGTGAACATCGGCCTGAACCAGCTCTCGGTCGGGCTGCCGCTCAACATCCTGATCGCGGCCCTGGCCATCGCCTCGGTGCCCACGATCGTCTTCTTCCTGATCTTCCAGCGCAACATCATGTCCGGCCTGACCGCGGGCAGCCTCAAGGGCTGAGCCCGCCCCCGGACGCGATCTCCCCCTCCGACCACGGCATCGGGCGGCGCCGCACCGCCGCCCGGCCATGCCGTCATGCCGCCGTCACCGCACGGCACCGCACCCCCTAGCAAGGAGCGAGACTACCTTGACCCCGCATTCCCCCAC
>NZ_JAGSOG010000028.1 GCF_018139695.1 Actinospica durhamensis
TTGCATGTGTTAAGCACGCCGCCAGCGTTCGTCCTGAGCCAGGATCAAACTCTCCAAAAAGAATTCAATGACCTGGCTAAACATCCCGACGGGGGTCGGGATAATAGCCAATCAAACAATTGGCATCAACGATTCAATATGACACGCTATTGAGTTCTCAAGAAACAGCCACACACCAGGTAATTCTCCGAGATCTTTTGTTTTTCTCGGCGTTTCCCTTGCGGTGATCTCTACTTTAGCAGAGTCTCAGCGGCCCGATTCTCACCGGTCCCGCCCCGCGCCCTACCAGCGCGGTGACGCCACACACCGCTTGACCCGTTTCCGGGCTTCAGGGGGTTTCAGGCGACTCGGTGAACATTAGGCCTCCGGCCGAGCGGAGTCAAATCGGCTAGCCAGAGCCCTGATTTATCCCGCCGGCGGCCCTCTGACCAGGCCGAATCCAAGCTTGCGGCCCGGGCCGTTCATCAGGGGCGGGGCCGGTTCCGACCGACGTGACGGAGTCGAGCGCGTTGTACACAGCCTGTGGAGCGGCTGCTTGGAATGGGAAGCAGCCGCGTTGATGCCGACCGGCCGGCCGGCATCTCCGGTTCCCACCGGACTCAACTCGCGAAGTAGCCGAACACGTCCAGGATCACGTCTCCGGTTCCGGAGGACTGGTTGCGGATGTCGATCTGCTGTGCCGGCCCGCTGGTGGCCAGCAGGCTCATGCCCGCGACGGTCTGGCCTTCGAGGTAGTTGAGGTTGGAGACGCCGGGCCGCACCGAGGACGCGCCGTAGGCGATGAGGTAGCCGTTGGCGGTGACGTCGGTGACGGTGATGTTCGTGATCAGCGTCGCGCTGTCCGGGAACTGCTGCACGCCGCTCGTGTCCTGATCCACGGCGAGGTCGTACGAGGTGTCGCCGCCGGCCGTCAACGCCGTGCCGTTCTTCCGCGAGTCCCAGCTGCGATACGGGGCCACCGGCATGTAGGCCTCGGTCGAGCCGGCGGAGAAGTATCCGGCCACGTCGCCGATGAGGTCGACGGAGCCGGTGCCGCCACCGTTATAGAGCTCGATCTTGCCGTCGGCGGCCACGGGGACGATGACCGTGTTGGAGACGGTCTGGCCCTTGAGGTAGTTCAGGATCGAGGTGGTCGGGGTGCCGGCGCCGTCGGGTTCGGCCGCGATCCAGCCGTTGCCGGTGGTGTCGGTGACCGTGACGTGCACCGCGACGGCGATGGCCCCCGCCGGGATCCCGAGCGCGCCGACCGAGATGCCGTGATCCGGCGCGACCTTGCCGGTCGGCACACCGACGTTGTGCCGAGTGTCGAGCACACGCGCGGGTCCCACGGGGCTGTAGTCGTCGCCCGCGGTGTGCGTGAAGTACCCGGAGACATCCGCGATCAGGTCGACACTGCCGCCGGCGGGTCCGGCGTCGTGCAGCTCGATCTGCCCGTCCGAGCCGACCGGGACGATCACATAGTTCGTCACGGTCTGACCGGCCAGGTAGTTGAGGTTGGAGACCGACGCGCTCGCGCCGGAGGGAGTGACGCTGATGTATCCGTTGCCCGCCGTGTCGGTGACCGTGACGTTCAGAGCCACGGCGGTGGCGTCCGAGGGGATCGATCCGTTGCCCGCGATCTTCAGCGCGACGGAGTGGTTCACGGCGACTTTCACCTCAGGCGCTCCGGTGCCGTGGCGGGTGTCGAGCAGCCGGACCGGCCCGACCGGCGTGTAGGCGCTGCCCTGGGTGGTGAACTGCTGGGTGACCGAGCCGTGGTCGCCGTTGACGTTGTCGACCGTGAGGGTCACCGGGTAGGTCCCCGGCTTCGCGTACGTGTGGACGACCGCTCCGTTGGCGGCGGGCGCCGAGTACCCGTCGCCGAAGGCGATGGTCGCATCCGTCAGTTGCCAGGCACTCGTGATCGTGGCTACCGCGGAGATTGCCTGGGTGCCGCTCGCGGATGTCGAGAGTTGATAGGTGAAGGGCACGTCGGGGCTGATGACGAACCGGGCGCGGCTGCTGCTGCTTCCACCGAAGCTGCTGGTCACCTTCTCGGTGAGGGTATAGGTGCCGGGCTTGGTGTAGGTGTGGATGGCAGTCGGGGCGGCACCGTCCACGACCGTCCCGTCACCGAAGTCGAACGCGTAGTCGAAGGTCGCGGAGCCCCAGGAGCTCGACGCGGTTCCGGCGTTCGCCGTGAGTGAGGTGCCGATGGGCACGGGGGTCGTCGGCTCGCTGCCCCCGCTGAGGGTGACGGTGTCCAGATACTGGTAGGCGCCGCGGTCGTAGCAGGCGGAGTGGCCGACTCCCGACTCCGTCACGCCTGGAGCGCAGGTCCTCGGTGCGCCGGACGCGTCGGTGGGCAGTTCGCCCGGGGCATCCGAGTTCGCGGAGCTGATCAGCGGCGAGGTCGGGCTCATGATCTGCCCCGCGCCCGGTTCCAACTCGGGGTCCGCGTTCAGATCGGCCGCACCCTGGCCGGTGGCCGCGTTGAGTGCGGCCGCGGTGGCGTAGTTCGCGCCGGCCCACGTATAAGCGTCGACCCCTGTTCCGGGATAGACGTCGTTGTAGTCGAGTACGGCGCCTGCCGTGTCCGCCGTGGAACCCACGACGATGCCCGCGCCGGGTGAGGTGCACCCGGACATGTTCGGGCCGACCACGTTGTTCTCGATGGTGGCGCCGGACGCGGTGCCGTTCGCGTCATCGCCGATGGAGATGCCGGGCGCGCACTGCTCGACGACGGTGTTGCCGGTGATCACGGCACCGCTCGAGCCCATGACCGAGATTCCGCCTCCGTCGCCGGTCTCGGAGCTCACGAAGTCGCTCGTCACGACATCGCCGGACCCGCTCGCGTCGATGGCGATCCCGGGAGTGTGCCAGCCGCCTTCCGCCTCGTCCCGGCTCAACGTGACATGTGACGACGTCCCGTTGACCTGGATCGGTGCGTTGTCGGCACTGCCGCTGCCGGCGATCACTCTGTCGACCGTCACGTCGGAGGAGTCGTCGATGACGATCCCGCTGCGGACTTCCGCGACCGTGAAGCCGTCGATCACGATGTTCGAGGCACCGGAGAGCACGAAGCCGCTGTGCCAGTCCGACCCCGACGTGATCACCGCGCCCCGCAGGCGGCCGATCGACGCTCCGGTCTCGAAGGTGATCGGCGCGCTCGGCGTGCCGGACGCGGAGATGTCGACCTGCTCGAGGTAGCTGCCCGGCATGACCTCCACCGTGTCCCCGGGCACCGACGCGGCGTCGGCCGCGGTCTGAACCGTGCAGAACGGCTCGATCTGCGAACCCGGCCCGGTATCGGAGCACGCCGAGGGATCGCTGTTGTCGACGAAGTAGGTCGTCGGCGTCGAGGACGCGTACGCGGGAGACGGGACCGGACCGGCGACGGCCGCGCAGAGCGCGACCAGGACAGCGATGTGGCGCTTGCGCACCAAGAACCCCCACCGACTACAGGAACCTTTCCAGCCAAGGCTCTGATGCGCACAGCCGTAGGTTCTTCGGCAATGTACCCCGCTCCGACAGTGCACTGCCATAGATAATCGGCGTCTGCGCGGCACCGGCGAGGTGGCCGTTCCACAACTGTGACGCCTGATCGATGGTGCGGCATTCTCGCCGGCACTAGCGTTGATCGTTGCTCTCCGGCCAGCCGGCCCGATGGGCGGACTCGTTCTTGGGGAGGGAACGCGATGCTCAGATGCCGACGCCGCGTGGCGGTCACCACCGCAGCCGTGGTCTGTGCGGGGTCGGCCTTCGGGCCGGTCGCGCTCGCGCAGGCTGATGCGGCAAGCAGCTTCTACGTCGACAACGGTTCCAGCGTGAGCTGCTCGGACACGACGACCTACAGCGCGGTGACGCCGTACTGCACCATCCAGGCCGCGGTGGATGCGGCGACCGAGCCGGGGGACACGGTCGTCGTGAGCCCGGGCACGTATGCGTCTTTCACGGTGACCGCTTCGGGCACGGCCGCCGCGCCGATCACGATCGAGGGCAGCGGCGGGTCGGGCTTTGCGCCGGAGCCGTGGGCGGTCGTGCGCGCGAGCACGTCGTCCGCGGTGACCTTGACCGGCGCGTCCTACGTCGCCGTCCGGGGCCTGCGCATCTTCCAGACGGGGAACCACAGCGGTGTCGCCGTGACCAACGGTACGGGCGATGTGGTGGACAGCGACTTCGTCCAGCAGGCGGGCAGTGATACGGCTCCCGTCGTCTCGATCGGCGCGGGTTCGTCCTCTGCCACGGTGAGCCGGGACGAACTCGACGGCACGACCAAGGGCGGCGGCGTCGGCACTCAGGGCGGGTCGGGCGACGTCATCACGACCGACGTGATCGTCAACAGCAACGGCCCGAGCGTCGCGCTGAACGGCACGACCTCGTCAGATGTCACTGCCAACACGCTCAACCAGTACTGCGGCACCGGGATCGACGTCACGAACGGCTCGACCTCGGCCTCGGTCGAGAACAACGTCGTGGAGGGCATGTCCGTGAACCCTTCGGTCTGTGGCAGCACGGCCGCCGCCGAGGCGCAGCTGCAGGTTGACGCGGCCTCTGTCACGGGAACGAGCGCCGACTACAACGTGTCGGAGAACGAGGGCTCGAGTTACCCCAACGTCTACTCCTGGGACGGCCACTACTACACGACGGCGGCCGCCTTCGAGGCGGCGACCGGCCAGGGCGCGCACGACGTCAGCGGCGCCCCGGTCATCGACAGCGCGAACTCCGACGCGCCCGGTGAGCTGTCCACGGACCTCTACGGCAATGCCCGCGTCGACGATCCCGACGTCGCGAACACCGGAGCGGGCACCTTCAGCTACTACGACCGCGGAGCGATCGAGGAGGTCGACCCCGTCACCATCGCGGCGGTGAACCTGCCGACCCAGGCGCCCGCCGGCAAGCCCGGTATGTATGAGACTCAGGTCTCGGACGGCTGGGGCAACTCCTTCACCTGCGCGTACACCTTCGGGGACGGAAGCGCACCGGTCTCGGTCACGCCTGACAGCTCAGGAAACTGCAACACGGTGTACGCCTACACGAGCACCGGCAGCTACCAGGCGCAGCTCGCCGTCATCTCCAGCGACGGGAATGTCAGCACCAAGAAGTTCACCGTCTCGGTCGTCGCCGACTCCTCGCCGCTGACGCCTGTCGCCGCCGTGACCGCCAGCGGAGCGCTGGGGGTCGCGGTCGACGCCTCGCAGACCACGGACAGCTGGAACCTCGCGCTCTGCTCCTTCGACTTCGGGGACGGAAGCACGCCGGTCATCACGTCCGGCAGCACCTGCGCCGCCACTCACACGTACGCCAAGGCCGGCACCTACCCGGTCATCACGACGGTGCGGGACTCCGGCGAAATACAGCAGTCGGTGACCCACGTCTTCACCACCGCGGGTTCCTCCTACACCCCGGTCACCCCGGCCCGGATCCTCGACACCCGCAACGGCACCGGCGTCGCCGCGGCGGGACCCGTCGCTCCGGGCGGAATCGTCAGGCTGAAGATCGCAGGGGTCGACGGCCTTCCGCCGACCGGGGTCAGCGCCGTCGCGCTCAACGTCACGGCCACCGAGGCCACCAAGCTCGGCGTCATCACGGCCTACCCGGACGGTCAGTCCGAGCCGGACGTCTCGAACGTCGACTTCAAGGCCGGCCAGAACGTGGCCAACACCGTGATCGTGGCGGTCGGCGCCGACGGGTACGTGGACCTGGCCAACGCGAGCTCCGGGACGACGCACTTCATCGCCGACCTCCAGGGCTACTACTGGGCGAACGGCAGCTCCGGCTACCAGACCATCACCCCGATCCGCCTACTCGACACCCGCACGACCGCGGCCATTCCCGCAGGCCACACCGTCAAGGTCGACCTCAGCTCGTACCCCGGCATCTCCGCCGCGATGCTGAATCTGACCGTGGTCGATGCGACCGGCAACGGCTTCATCACCGTGTCGCCGGACGGCGGAGCGGCCCCGACCACCTCGAACGTGAACTACCTGGCCGGACAGACCGTGCCCAATGAGGCGGTCGTGGCAGTAGGCGCGGACGACTACGTCGACGTCACCAACTCGGGCAAGGGGCAGGCGGAAGTCGTCGTCGACCTCGACGGCTTCTTCACGACCGGCACCGGCAGCGCTTTCGTCCCGGTGGATCCCGCCCGGTATCTCGACACGCGACCCGGGGCCGGGCTCTCGATCAACGAGACGTTCGACGTGGGGATCGGCGGGGTCTGCCCGCCCAATCCCTCCTGCACCGGCGCTCCGGCGGTTCCGACGGGTGCGAGGGCCGTCGCCGCCAACCTGACCGTGGTCTCGCCGACGGCGAACGGCTTCATCACCGTGTTCCCCGCCAACGTCACCACCGCCCCCAACGCGTCGGTGCTCAACTTCCTCACCGGCCAGCAGACGCAGAACGCGATCACCGTGGGCCTCGACCCCACCTACGGCAGGTTCGCCGTCCACAACGCCAGCCTCGGCAACACCGAGACGATCGTGGACGTCTTCGGCTACTACGGCGACTGACTCGCCCGACACCAGGCACTCTCGAACAGCCCGGCCCCGCACGGTTCGTCCGTGCGGGGCCGGGCTGTTCGAGGGCTGCAAACCGCTACACCTGTGCGACCGCGTCGCGGACCTTCCCCAGCAGTGCGCGCAACTGCTCGCGCTCTTGCGCGCTGAGCATGCCCGTGGCCTCGGCGAGGGCTTGGGTGTCGATCGCCTCCGCCTCTTCATAGCGTGCGCGCCCGGTCTCGGTCAGCGTGAGCAGGAACGCCCGGCGGTCGTCGAGGTGCCGTACGCGCTCCACCAGGCCGTCCTGTTCCAGGCTGTCGACGATCGTCGTGGTCGTGCGCGCCGCGATGCCCAGCATCTCGCTCAGGTCGCGCATGCGCAGCGGCTCGCCCTCGCGGGCCAACATGCGCAGCGCGCGAAGCCGGGCCACCGACGCGCCCATCGGGCGCAGCCTGCTCTCCGCGAAGGAACGCAACATCACCGTGGTGTCGAAGAGTTCGTCCACCAGGGCGTCGCTGCTCCCATGACTCCCCTGACGTTGACGTGCCATCCCGCGCCGCTCCCTCGATCAATTTCTGAGCTCGCTCATAGTGAGTATACTCAGTAACTATGTCCGTCCAGTCCACCTTGCCACTGCGCACACCGCCACTCCGTACGCCGAGCCCGCTGCGCAACCAGCGGGTCGTGGTCCCGATCATGGCGGTCTTCACCGTGTTCATGGTGATTGTGGACGGTGGGATCACCACTGTGGCGCTTCCGGCGCTCGCGCGTCAGTTCCACCTCTCGCCCGCGGGCCTGGACAGTGTCGTCGTGGTCTATCCGGTCTGCCTCGGCATGGTGATCCCCGCCTCCGCCTGGCTGCTCGAACGCCACGACGGGCGACGGGTGCTGCTGCTCGGGCTGAGCGTGTTCACCCTCGCCTCCGGGCTGTGCGGCGCCGCGCAGAACCTGCCGGAACTGGTTCTTTTCCGTGCTCTGCAAGGACTGGCGGCCGGGGCGCTGACACCCGTCTCGCAGGGGCTGATGCTGCGGACCTTCAGCCAGCACGAGCAGATACGGCTGTCCCGCTACATGATCATCCCGCAGCAGCTGGCCCCGGCGATCGCGCCGCTGCTCGGCGGTTCGCTCATCGTGGCGTTCAGCTGGCGCTGGGTCTTCTTCGTGAACGTGCCCGTCGGTGTCGCAGCCGTCGTGTTCGGATGTTTCTTCCTCAGCGAGCACCGCGAGGACCGGGCGACGCGGCTGGACCTGGCCGGTCTGCTGCTCAGCGCCACCGGCATGGGTGCCCTGATGTACGGCGTGTGTGCCGGTCCGGATCGCGGGTGGACCACGCCGCTCGTTCTCGTCTCGCTGGTGGTCGGCGCGGCGCTGCTCGGCGTCGCCATATGCCACCAGCTGCGCACCGATCAGCCCGCGCTCCGGCTGCGGCTGTTCACCGACCGGCTGTTCCGCAAGGCCTGCCTGATCAATCTCGTTGGGCTCACCCCCACGATGGGCGCGATGTACCTGGTGCCGCTGTTTCTGCAGCAGGCGCAGGGGCGCGACGCCTTCACCTCCGGCAGCACGACCTTCACCGAGGCCTTCGGCGTGCTGCTGACGATGCAGCTGGTCGGAGTCCTCTACCAGCGGGTCGGGCCCGGACCGATCGTCGGCACCGGGCTGCTCGGCGTGACCGCCGTCAATCTCCTGCTCGCGACCTGCGGCCTGCACACCCCGCTGTGGACGATTCGCTTCTACATGCTCCTGCTCGGCGTCACGATGGGCGCCTTCTTCATACCGGTCGGCCTCGCCTCGATCACCACGCTCGACCGCGGTTCCGACTCGGCGCAGGCCGCGACCCTCGGCTCAGTCGTCCGACAGACCGGCAACGCATTGGCGCCGACCGTGGTGACCGCCGCTCTCGTCATGAATTCCGGGCACCGAGCCGCGGCCGCCACCACGTTGCCGTCTACGAGCGCCTACCAGGACGCATTCCTCGTACTGGCCGGGCTCGCGCTGCTCACCGCGCTCTACTCGTTCACTCTCGGCCGCACGCACCGGCCGCGCGAGCACGGCTGACGATCGTCAGGCCGCTGCCAGGGCCCGGACGCCGTCGGCGGCGGTGCGGCGGGTGCGGTGCGCGATCAGGGACCTGATCGCGTCGGCGGTGGAGTCGTCGACGGGGGTCAGCGTGACGAGGCGCAGGCCTTGCTCGGCTGCGGAGAGGTAGTCGTAGTAGACGGTGAGCCTTCCGGCGTCGGGGTGGGCGAGGCGCTTGACGCCGTGAGCCCGCTCCTCGACGGTGTGGTCGTCCCACCAGCGACGGAATGCGGCGTGGGTACGGAGGTCGGCGACCAGGGCGACGAGGTCGGAGTCATCGGGGAATCTGGCCAGGTCGGCGCGGAGGTTGCCGACGGTTTCCCGGGCCACTCGCTCCCAGTCGAGTTGCATGGCCTGCACCCGCGGGTCGTCGAACAGCACGGATGCCGCGTTGGGCCAGGTTTCGGTGCCGAACTCCTCGCCGAACAGTGCCGCGGCCGCGTCGTTGCGGGCGACGATGTGGAAGCGGCGGTCGATGACGTAAGCCGGGATGAGCGGCATGCCGCGTAGCAGCAGGCTGAGCGACCTGGGCAGTTCCACGGCGGCTTCGTGCCGTTTCAGCGGATACTCGCGCCTGGCCAGCAGGTGCAGGTGCTCGCGTTCGGCAAGGGACAGCCTCAGGGCACGCGCGATGCCGTCGAGCACGGCGGCGCCCGGAGTCCCGGCGCGGCCCTGCTCGAGGCGGATGTACCAGTCGATGCTCACGCAGGCGAGTTCGGCGACCTCCTGCCGACGCAGTCCGGGGGTGCGACGGACGCCGCGGCCGGGCAGGCCGACGTCCTGGGGCGCCAGCCGCTCCCGCATCGCCCGCAGGAAGCGGCCCAACTCGCCACGCCGGTCCTGTTCCTCTCCGGTCCCCGTCATGTCCCGAGCATGCGCGATCTTGCGCTTTCCCGTCCACCTCGGAGGGTGGCACTGGGCATACCAGGGTGCGCGCGATCTCCCTGGCCTGGACCGACTCCGCGACGGTTGTCTCACCAAGGTTGTCTCACCAACCCAGCAACTCGCACGGAGTGAATCATGAAGAAGTCCACCAGGTCCGAGAAGTCCGCCTTCGCTTCCTCTAAGCGTGCCCTGCTGATCGCCGGAGCCGGGAGCGCGCTGGCGGTCGGGACGGTCACGGCGTCGGCCAGTGCGGCGCCTGCCGGGCCGGGTACGCGGGCCGCCTCGGCCAAGTCCGCGGCGTCGAGCAATGACGGCGGTTACGGCTACACCGTCGTCCGCAGCGGCATCCCCGACGACGCCACGCACTTCACGGTCAGCAGTCCACAGATCCGCGACGGCGCTTTCCCGGCCTCCGCGTGGGCCGACGCGTTCGGGTGCTCGGGGGCGAACCAGCAGTTCACCCTGGACTGGCACGGCGCTCCGGCCGACGCGAAGAGCTTCGCGGTGACGATGTACGACCCTGACGCGCCGACGGGCAGCGGGTTCTGGCACTGGCTGGAGTGGGACATCCCGTCGCACAGCAGTCAGCTGACCTCGACGGCCCCCGCGGGCGCGGTCGTCGGGACGGATGACGCCGGGGTCACCGGATACCTGGGACCGTGCCCGCCGGCCGGCGACATCGCCCACCACTACACGATCACCGTCTACGCGCTGGACGTCGCCAGCCTGGACCTGCCGGCCTCCACTCCGGCCGCGGTCACGGTGTTCACGATGAGCAGCCACATCGTCGGGTACGCCCGCATGGTCGTGGACGCCAGTCGCTGACCGCGAGAGGCACGACGGGGCCCGCACTCGTACAGAGTGCGGGCCCACTCGCTATCCCAGTGCCAGCCAACGGATGCCGATGCGCTCGAGCTGGGTCCGGTCCTGTTCGGTCATCGGGATGCGGCCGGTGACCTTGGCGATGAAGAACGCGGGTTCCCAGGCCAGAGCGGCCAACTGCGCCGCCGCGTCCTCGCCGGCGAGCAGTGTCGTGATCACGTCGGCCGCCTCGTGCGTCAGCCAGGGGTCGCTGCCGAGCGCGGCGGCCAGATCCATGCCGTGTACGCCCACTTCCACCACGCGCGTGACGAGGAAGTCGTCGAGCAGCATGGGATCGCCGTGGCGGGTGCGCACGACGCGGTCCTGCGGCTCGGCCGCGCACAGGTCGGCGACGCGGCGCCACTGCTGCGCGAACAGAGCCAGCACTCCCGCTCCGCTCTCGGCCTGGGCGGAGTACTCGCGGGCGAGTTCGATGCGGCGGTTGTTCGTCTCCGGCGAGAAACGGGGGTCGGGGCGGTAGTACTCCGCCGCGCCCACGGTCGCGTGCGCCGGGGCCTGCTCGGCGAGCATGCCGGGGAGCCAGGTGACGGTGACGGCGATGTGGCCGAGCAGTTCCCGGACGGTCCAGGGGGTGCAGGCGGTAGGAAGAGACCAGCGCTCCGCCGAGGATCCGGCCGACCTGTCCAGCTCCGCCGTCAACCGCTCGGCTTCGGTACTGAACGCTCCCAGGATTTGATCACGCCTCATGCTCCGGACGATACGGGAACCCCAGCGCGAGGTGCGCGAGCAGCCGGGCGCCGAAGCCGGTGCAGCCACGGGGGCGCCAGGCGGTGGCGCGGTCGTTCTGGGCGGGCCCCGCGATGTCCAGGTGCGCCCACGGGACGCCGCCGGTGAAGTGGCGCAGGAAGAGCGCGGCGTGGATGGCGGCGCCGTTCAGGCCGCCGATGTTCTTGATGTCGGCGATGTCGGAATCCAGCTCGGGCCGGTAGATCTCGGCCAGGGGCAGCTGCCAGACCGGCTCGTCGGTCTGTTCGGAGGCGCCCTTGATCAGGTCGAGCAGCTGCCGGTCGTCGCCGAACATGCCCGCGATCCGGGGGCCGAGGGCGCGCAGGCAGGCACCGGTCAGGGTGGCGATGTCGACGAGCGCGTCGACCGGTTCGTCCCTGGCCAGGACCAGGGCGTCGGCCATGACCAGGCGGCCCTCGGCGTCGGTGTTGAGGACCTCCACGGTGCCGCCGCCGTAGATGGTCAGCACGTCGCCGAGGCGGGTCGCGGTGCCCGAGGGCATGTTGTCCGTGCACATCAGATAGCCCGTCACCTCGTTCCGGCAGCCGAGGTCGCGCAGCACCGCCATGGCGGCCAGGATCGCGGCCGCGCCGGACATGTCGTTCTTCATGGTCGCGTGCACGGCGTCGCTGGGCTTGAGGCTGATGCCGCCGGAGTCGTACATGACGCCCTTGCCGATCAGGGCGAGCCGGCCGGGCCGGGTGTCGGCGGACTCCTCCGTGCCGCCGGCCGGAGGCCGATAACGAAGCCTGATCATCCGGGCCGGTTCGGCGCTGCCCGCGTTGACGCCGAGCAGCCCGCCGCAGCCGAGCGCCTTGAGCTGGTCCTGGTCGAAGACCTCTGCTTCGAGCCCGGTGGACGCGGCGAGGCGGGTGGCGCAGGTGGCCATGGCCGAGGCGGTGAGTTTGTTGGCCGGGCAGTTGGCCAGGTCCCGGGCGAGCATGGTGCAGCGGGCGAGCAGCAGTCCGCGGGCCGCTCCGCTCGCGGCGGCCGCCTCCTCGCCTTCGGGCACGAGCAGCGTCAGGAACCCGACGGGCACGAGTGTGGAGTGGGTCTTGAGCGGCTCGTAGCCGTAACGGGCCAGCAGCACGCCTTCCACCACCACCTGCGCGACCGTCTCGAGCGGCAGCGGGGAACGCGGCAGGGCGAGGGTGACGGCGGAGTCGCCCCTGACCGCGAGGGCGTAGGCGGCGGCCGCGTCGCGCAGTTCGGCCGGGTGCTTCGCCTCGCCGACGCCGTAGTACACGGCCCGCGCGATGCCGGAGCCGGGCAGCGCCGCGGAGAGCGTCTGGCCGAGCGCGCCGGTCAGGCCCGCGGCGGCTAGGGCGTCCCGGCCGAGTCCGGGCACGCGTGCGACGGCGTCGCCGTCCCCGTCCCCGTCTCCGTCAACCGCCTCCGCTCCGTTGCTCAGGCCGACCGGAACGCCGAGCGGCTCGCCCTCGGCGACGTCCGGCCAGGCGTCCGGCGCGGCGGCGCGGACGTTGACGGTGGGTTCCCGGGTCCATGAGGGCACCGGGTCGAAGACGGTGTGCGCGGCGACCACGAGGTCAGCATGACGGGACGTCACAAAATGCCGCCGCTGACACGCCCGGCTCAGAGCCCGCTTTGGTCCGCCCGGGCTACCGCGTAGCGGGCGACCGAGAACACGGCGACGAGCAGGCCGAGCGCGGCGAGCACGGCTCCGGTCAGGGCGGTGTCCCTGATCCCGGCACGGGCGACGGTCGCGGCGCCGAGGGCGGAGCCGAGCCCGATGCCGACGTTGAAGGCGACGGCGTTGCCGGCCCCGGCGATCTCGATGCTGCCGGGCGCGATGCGCATGACCCGGTTGCTGAGCACCGGGATCGAGGAGCCGATGGCCACGCCGGTCAGCACGAGCAGCGCCACGGCGGCCGCGGCCTGGTCGCCGAAGAGGTAGAGCCCGACCAGGCTGACCGGGAACAGCGTCACCGTCGCGAGGACGCCGAGGCGCTCGTGGCGGTCGCTGAGGTAGCCGCCGGCCAGGGTGCCGCCGAGGTCGCCGATGCCTCGGACGATCAGGATCGGGCTGATCGCGGCGGCCGGGAGCGCGGCGACGGCGGTGAGGAACGAGGCGGTGTAGGTGAACACGGCGTAGAGCCCGGCCGTGGTCAGCGCGGTGATCACGAGCACCTGCACGTACTGGGCGCGGCTCGGGTGGCTGCCGCGTTCGCTGTGTCCGGCGTGCGCGGGTGCGGCGGGGACCGCGAAGAACGCGGCGGCCAGCGCGATCAGTTCGAGCCCCGCGATGGTGGCGAAGGCGAAGCGCCAGCCGGCCTGCTGCCCGATCCAGGTGCCGAGCGGCACGCCCAGCATGGGGCCGAGGGAGCCGCCGGTGAAGACCACGGCGGTGGCCTGGCCGCGCCGCTCGAGCGGGAAAAGGCCCGCCGCGAGGGGCGCGACGACCGGCCAGAACATCGCCTGCGCCAACGCCGTGACCACACGGGCGCCGAACAGCGCGGCGTAGCCCGGGGCGAGCGCGGAGCCGAAGGTGGAGACGATCAGGATGGCCAGCAGGGTGAGGATGAGCGGGCGCCGCGGCAGACGCGTGGCCACCAGGGTCAGCGGCATCGTGGCCAGCACCACGGTCGTGCCGTAGGCCGTCACGAGGAGTCCGGCGCGGGCCGGCGAGACGTGCAGGCCCGCCTCGAGCAGCGGCAGCACACCCACCGGCAGCGTCTCGACGGCGGTGAATCCGAAGGCCACGAGGGCCAGCGAGGCGAGCGCGACGGCGGCGTGGCTGAGCCGGCCCGGGCCGTTTCCGACCCGGGCCGTGCTCGCTGTCTCGGTCTCGATCAGGGGGTGCCCCGGTGGATCAGGACCCTCAGTTTCCGCTGTTGCGGCGCGGCGCGCCGAAGGCGGCGAGCTGCAGGTTGCTCTGGAGGTCGGTGTAGGCGGGCTTGGGGTTGAGGTTGACGTCGTACAGGCACGCCGCGCCTTCGCCGCTGAACGTACCAGGGACCCAGGAGTCCGCGTCGCAGAAGCCCCAGACGGTGAAGGAGATGCAGTCCGGCGACGACAGCGCGGCCTGGAGCATGCCCGCCCACCAGTTCGCCTGCGCCCACGGGGCGAGGCGGTCGGTGGGCACCTGGGTCGTGGGGCCGTCCACGAAGGTGCGCACGTCGGCCTCGGTGATGGCGGTCTTCAGGCCCAGATCGGCGTACGCCCTGAGGTCGTCGGCCATGGACGTCGGGAAGCCGTACTGGGTGTCGAGGTGTGCCTGGCTTCCGATGGCGTGCACCGGAACGCCCTGGGAGAGCGCCTTCTGCGCCCAGGCGTGGACCGCGTCGAACTTGGCGTTCGTGCCATCCTCGCCGGTGATGTTGTAGTCGTTGATGACCAGCAGCGCGTGCGGGTCGGCCTCGTGGGCCCAGCGGAAGGCGTCGTAGACGATGCCCTCGCCGAGGTTCTGGATCCAGAAGTCGGTGCTGACCAGACCATTGGCCGTGGGGGTGTCCCAGGAGTTGGCGAATACCTCGTTGACCACGTCCCACTGCCAGATCTTGCCCCGGTAGCGGCCGACCTCGGTGTAGATGTGATTCTTGAGCAGGCCGGCCAGCTCGGTGGCGCTGATGGAGCCGTTGGCCACGCCGTCGGTGAGCCAGTTCGGCAGCTGGTTGTGCCACATGAGCGTGTGGCCGCGCACGAGCTGGCCGTTGGCCTGCGCGAAGGCCACCAGGTTGTCCGCTCCGGACCAGTCGTAGACCCCTTGCTCGGGCTCGACCACCTGCCACTTCATCTCGTTGCCCGGGGTGACCACGGAGAACTGCTGAGCCGCGATCTGGGCGTAGGCGGGAGTGTCGAGATCAGACGGGATCAGGGCACTGCCGAAGCGCAGACCCACCTTGGCGGCGAGTGCGCGCAGGGAGTCGGCGGGGATCGAGCCGGCGGCGGCGGTCGCGCTGCCCGCCGAGTTCGCCTTCGCTGCGGCGCCGGCGCTGCCGGTGGCGGCCTGGGCGGCGGACGGGGCGAGGATCGGGGTGGCGAGCGCACCGGCGCCCAGCGCGAGGAAACCACGTCGCTTCATTGCGTATTGCCTCCTCTTTCCCTATCCGGGTCAGAAGTCGGATAGGTGAAAACGAAAGTTTCGACAGATCTGTCGGTCGAGCGAGGCCAAACTAGGCGCGAAACGACGGGGTGTCAACGGTTACAGCCACCCGCGGCAGTGAAATATCGCAGGTGGCTGCAAAGAACGCTGGTCGAATCAGAGTCAGACTTCATCCGAAACTTTCGCGATCCTGGCGCCGCAGAGCGGGCCGAGGAACACGGCCGCGTAGGTGAGGTAGATCCACGGGAACTGACTGACGTAGAAGTCGTACGGGCTCAGCGACATCGGGTTGTGGATGAGCACGAAGCCGACGAAGTCCACCGGCAGCGCCAGGCACAGCCACAGCCGGCCGAGCGCGAAGGCCTGACGCCGGTCGCCGCGGCGCAGGTAGAGCAGGGCGAAGGCGCTCCAGACGGCCAGGTTCAGCAGCGGGTAGAACTTCTGCGCGAGCACGTAGGTGGGATCGTGGAACGGGTTGCCGCTGACGAGCGGCTTGTGCAGCAACTCCGCGAGCGCCCAGTAGAACAGGGGGCACACGACGGTCACCGCGGCGTAGGCGCCCGCGAAGGTGCCCACCGCGCGGCCTCGGCGCAACGGCGGGCGGGATTCGGGAACGGACATGAGGCCACCTGTTCGGTCGGTCGGCGCCCGGTCGGTCGACCGGGCTCGCCTCCCAGCGTCGCGGCCGCGCGGGCCGCGGTCGGTGGTGCTGGATCCCGATATCCGGTGGACTTTTCTCCCCCCGGCTCGAACACTGAGGTGCCATGAACGTGCTGCTCTCCGGGATCGTGGGCTCCACGGCGTACGGACTGGCCGGACCGGACTCCGACGTCGACCGCCTCGGCATGTTCGCGCTGCCCACGATCGAACTCGTGGGCCTGGACAAGCCGCGGCTGAGCATCGTCGGCAGGAACCCCGACGTCGCCTGGCACGAGGCGGGCAAGGCCGTGAGCCTGGTCCTGGCCGGGAACCCCACCACGATGGAGCTGCTCTGGCTGCCGGAGGACCTCTACGAGGTGCGCACGCCGCTGGGCGACGAGGCGATCGCCCTGCGCGCGAGGTTCCTGTGCGCGCACCGGGCGAAGGAGGCGTATCTGGGTTATGCGACGCAGCAGTTCAAGAAGCTGCTCGCGCAGGCCGGGGTGCAGCCGCGGCCCGCGCGCACCGCCAAGCACGCCCGCCACCTGATGCGCCTGGTCGAGCAGGGATACGAGCTCTACACGACCGGGACCGTGCGCATCCGCCTGGAGGACCCGCAGCGCCTCCTCGACTTCGGCGCCGCCGTGGCCGAGGATCCGCAGCGTGCGGTGCCGTTCATGGCAGAGGCCGAAGACCGCTTCAACCGTGCGCGTACGGTGCTCGCGGACGAGCCGGACTACGACGCGGCGCAGGACTGGCTGCTGCGGGTGCGCCGGGCGTTCTGGGACTGGGAACGGCGGGACTAGCGGGATCCGCTGCGGCACCGAAGCGCCCGACGTGGTGCCAGATCCGTTTCAGCGCCTGCGGATCGTACTGTCCGGTCGCGACCGCGGCGCCGATGATCGCGGGGTCGAGGACGCTGTCGACGGCGATGTGCCGGCCCAGCGCGACGATCTCGGGGCCGCGGAAGTCGGGGTGGCGCTGGAGTTCGGCGACCTCGAGGCGGAAGCCGCCGTGCCATTCGACCGGGCACGGCAGCGCCTCGGCCAGCGCCTGCACCTCGGTGCCGGCGTAGCAGGGGTCGAGGACGATCGCCTCCACGTCGCGCTCGAGCCGGACCGGGCCGTGGACGTGCGCCTCGATGTAGTCGTCCAGCGCGTCCCGGCCGGTGTCGGCGGCCGCGCGCTCGATCAGGCTCATGCGTGCGGCCGTGCCGAAGTGCTCGGGCTCGGCGGCGCTGTCGGGGTAGCAGAACGTGGCGCGGGCCGCGGCCTCGGCGGTGAGCCGGAAATGCGCGGAGCCGAAGCGCGGGCCGGCGCCGTAGGGCTTGGCGCGGAAGTTCAGGCCGCCGTACACCGGCCGGTGCGCGGGATCGGCCTCGTCGTAGACGCCGCCGAAGATCCGGCTCTCCCAGCGCCACCGGTCTCCGCCGGGGAACGCGGTCAGGCCGCCGTTGCTCGTCCCGGTCGCGAACTGCGAGCGGTAGACGCCGTCCGCGGCCAGCGCGGCGAGGATGGGGATGCCGCGGGCGGCGCGGTCCGGGTGGAAGTTGAGCGTCACGCGCACGGCCGGGTCGATGGCCGTGCCTTCTGACCTGGCCTCGACGAACGCGATCGCACGCTGGTACGGCGTCGTCGGCATCTGAGACATCTGCGTCCGCCGCCTCAGACCGCGAGCGCCAGGCCGAGGCCGGCCGCGGCGGCGAGCAGGCCGGCGGCCAGGCTCGCGGCGACGTTGCCGACCGCGGCGAGCGTCGAGCCGTCCTCGGCCAGGCGCACGGTCTCGTAGGAGAACGTGGAGAAGGTCGTGTAGCCCCCGCAGACTCCGGTGCCCAGCACGGTCAGCACCGGCGCGGGCAGGCCCTGGTGCGCGGCGAGCCCGGTGAGCAGGCCGAGGACGAAGGAGCCGGAGACGTTGATGACGAAGGTGCCCCACGGCAGCGCCGACTCGAAGCGCAGGGAGACGCCCTGGTCCAGCAGGTACCGGGCGAGTGCGCCGGCCGACGCGGCCAGGCCCACGAGCAGCGCCAGGCCCACGGTCAGCTGGCCTCTCGTCCGACGTACCGGATGACCTCGACGTCGTCGAGGATCACCAGCCCCTCCGCCACCAGTTCGTCGAGCTGCGGCAGGAAGGCGTCGATCCGCTCGGGCGCGTCGACGATGACGATCGCGATCGGCAGGTCCTCGGACAGGCTCAGCAGCCGGGTGGTGTGGATGTGGCTGCTCGCGCCGAAGCCCTCGATCCCGCGCAGTACGGTGGCGCCGGCCAGCCCGGACCGGTGCGCGCGGTGCACGATCTCGGTGTAGAGCGGGTGGTGGTGGTACTGGTCGCTCTCGCCGATGAAGATCGTCAGCCGGCGGGCGGGCCCGGTCAGTCTCATCGCAGTGTCCTCCATCGTCCGAGGCTCACCCCCAGCATCGTCGCGAGCAGGCCCGCCGCCAAGGCCCCGAACAGGTTCGCCGCCGCCAGACCGTAGCGTCCGGCCGAGACCAGCCGGTCGGTGTCCACCATCCAGGTGGAGAAGGTGGTGTAAGCGCCGCAGAAGCCGGTGCCCCACAGCGGCCTGGCGTACGCACTGGGCCGCCGGACCTCCAGGATCAGTGCGAGCAGCAGGGCCAGCACGAAGGCGCCGGAGACGTTGACCGCGAAGATCGTGGCCGGGAAGGTGTCGCGGCTGGTGGGGAAGGCCAGGCCGAGCAGGTAGCGCGCCTCGCCGCCGAGGAACCCGCCCGCGGCCACGGCCGCCAGGATCCGCGGGTCGTGCCGGCGCCTGCGCGTGCCGCCCGCGCCGAAGGGGCGCAGGTCAGCTTCGGAGGCCATGGGATCAGCGTATAGGCTCGGTGCCCGTGAAGATTCTGGTCATCGGCGGCGGCGGCCGCGAGCACGCCATCTGTGTCGCGCTCAGCAAGGACGAGTCGGTCTCCGCGCTCTACTGCGCCCCGGGCAACCCCGGTATCGCGGAGGTGGCCGAACTGCGCGAGGTGGACCCGCTCGACCCGGCCGCGGTGGCCGCGCTGGCCCGCGAGGTCACGGCCGACCTGGTCGTGGTCGGCCCGGAGGCCCCGCTGGTGGCCGGGGTGGCGGACGCCGTGCGCGAAGCCGGGATCGCCTGCTTCGGGCCGTCCGGCGCGGCGGCGGCGCTGGAGGGCTCCAAGGCGTTCTCGAAGGAGATCATGGCGGCGGCCGGGGTGCCGACGGCCGAGTCCTTCGTGTGCGCGACCGAGGCCGAGGCCGAGCGAGCCTTGGACGCGTTCGGCGCGCCGTACGTGGTCAAGGACGACGCGCTGGCCGCGGGCAAGGGCGTGGTGGTCACGCAGGACCGCGAGGCCGCGCTGGCCCACGCCCGCGCCTGCCTCGGGCGGACCGGGGGCCGGGTCGTGATCGAGGCCTACCTGGACGGACCCGAGGTCTCGCTGTTCGGGATCACCGACGGCACCACGGTGCTCCCGCTGCTGCCGGCCCAGGACTTCAAGCGGATCGGCGACGGCGATCAGGGCCCGAACACCGGCGGCATGGGCGCGTACGCGCCGCTGCCGTGGGCGCCGGCCGGCCTGGTGGCCGAGGTGCTCGAGCGGGTGCTGCAGCCGACGGTGGACGAGCTGCGCCGCCGCGGCACCCCCTTCGTCGGCCTGCTCTACGCGGGTCTGGCGCTGACCAGCCGGGGCACCCGGGTGGTGGAGTTCAACGCCCGCTTCGGCGACCCGGAGACGCAGGTGCTGCTGCCGCTGCTGCGCACGCCGCTGGCCGGGGTGCTCGCGGCGGCGGCCGAGGGCGTGCTCGACCGGCTCGAGCCGCTGCGCTGGCACGAGGGCGCGGCGGCCACGGTGGTGCTGGCCTCGGCCGGATACCCGGAGAGCTCGCGCAACGGCGACGTGATCCGCGGCGTGCGCGCGGCCGAGATGCTCTCGTCCGGTGCGGGCGGCTCGGTGCGGGTCTACCAGGCCGGGACCGCGCGCAACCCGGACGGCGAGCTGGTGACGGCGGGCGGCCGGGTGCTGACGGTCACCGGGCGCGGCCGCGACCTGGAGAGCGCGCGGAAGATGGCGTACGCGGGCGTGACCGAGATCGAGTTCGACGGGGCCCAGCACCGGGGCGACATCGCAGGTGCGGCGGTCGCGGGCACGGTGCGGGCGGCGGCGCAGGCGTAGTCCGGGCGTACGGGCGAGGGCGGCGCGCGCCGCCCCCGTGACCGGCTCCGACGGGGCCGCGCGGGCCTCTCACGTGCGGGCGGGCGGTTGTACGAGTAGTCAGTCACTCATACGAGCGCATCCGGCTCAATCCCGGGTGCCGGGCCGCCCCCACCGGCGCTACAGTCCGGAACTGGAGGGACCGAAATCCGTCCCCGCCCGCGCTGTACGCACTCGGGAGCAGGTGAACGCCGGTGGCCGCCGCCATGGACCAGCCGGTGCGACTGGCCAAGACGATCCTGCGGATCGAGGCCCTGGCCACCGCCGGTTGGACGGTGCTGGCCGCGGGCTGCGTGCTGGCCGCCGCACTGCTGCTGCCGACGAGCGCCGCGGTGCCGGTCTGCCTGGTCCTGGCCGCCGGCGCGATAACCCCGGTGTGGCGCTTCCACCGGATAGTGCCACCGGCCTCGAGCACCCTTCCGGTGGACGGCGGGGCACAGAGCGAGCTGAACCTGATCGTGCGCCAGATCTCCTCCGCGCTCGGCGTCCCGACTCCGAGCGGGGTGGAGCTCTCACCCGACTGCGACGCCTGGCTCGAGCCCCGCGTGGGCGGTCCGGTACTGGTCATCGGCACCCCGTTCCTGTGGTGGCTGCGGGTGAGCGAGCTGCGCGGACTGCTCGCCCCGGTCATCGCCGGGCTCGAGGCCGCGCACGATCCGGCCGTGGTGCGGGCGCGCCGGGTGGTACGCCGCCTCGACGTGGCCGAGCACCACGGCTGCGCGCCGTGGCCGCGCGGGATGGTGGCGCAGGTGGCCGAGCTGTGCCGGGGCCGCGCCGAGGGCATGGAGCGGCTGATCGCTGCGCAGGCCTCGCAGCGGGCCCGGATCGTCGAGCCGGCCGGCCGGGTCTACGCACACGAGCAGGTGGGACTGGTCGCGGCGGGATGGGACCGGCTGCTGACCCGGCTGGCCCGGCCCGCCTGGGAGGCCGGGTACGCCCCGGACTCGCTCAACGCGGCGCTGGTCTCGGCGCTGGTCGAGCTCGGCGAGCGGGACCGGGTCGGGGTGGGCCTGGCGGATCGGCTCAGTGAGCGCCCCGCCTGCGATCTGCTGGACGAGCCGGGGGCGATGGACCGAGCCGTGTCCGCCGTGGTGCCCCTCGTCTACGCGGAACCGGTCGAGCGGCGCCCGCTCGGGTGGGAGCGCTACACCGCGGTGGTGGCCGAACCCGCGCTGCGCCGGGCCGCGGCCGCCGCGCCGGACCATCCGCTGATCGCCAAGACCAGGGACCTGCTACAGCTGCCGACTCCGACCGGGGTGGGCGGCGGCGGGCACGAGGCCGGCGACGGGGAACTGCCGGCCGGGCTGCGGGCGGTGCTCCAGTGCGGCCTGGTCGACCTGGGCCACGCGCAGTTCGCGCTGGACTGGCTGGACGGGGTGATCCTGCGGGACCGGGCCGGGCTGACCGTGCCGGTGGACGAGTTGGTGCACGCGCTGGTCGACTCGGCCGACTTCTCCTCGCTGCGCGACTGGCTCTCCTACGCCTCTCGGCTGTGAGCTGAGGCGGGCCGGACGCGGAACCGGATTAGGATCGGTGGCGGCGGGCCAGGTCTGTCCCGCCGAGTCTCTTCAAAAAGGAGCGATCCTCCGTGATCGGACGGTACACCCTCCCGGATATGGGCCGCGTGTGGAGCGAGGCCCGCAAGTACGAGCTGTGGTGCCAGGTCGAGACCCTGGTGATGGAGGCGCACGCCGAGGCCGGTGTGGTGCCCGAGGACGCACTCGAGGCGGTGCGCAAGGCGCCCGCCCCCACCCCCGAGGCGGTGGCGGAGATCGAGGCCGTCACCCAGCACGACGTCATCGCGTTCCTGAGCGCGTGGGCGGACAACACCGAGCCGCGCGAGGCCGCGGCCTACGTGCACTTCGGCATGACCTCCTCCGACCTGCTCGACACGGCGCTGGCGCTGCAGCTGGTGGAGGCGAGCGCCCTGCTGCTGGAGAAGGCCGACCGGCTGGTGGCGGTGCTGCGCGACCACGCGCTGGCGCACCGGGCCACGCTGCGGGTGGGCCGCACCCACGGCATCCACGGCGAGCCGGACGTGTGGGGGCACCGGGTGGCCGACCTGGCCTACGGCGTGGCCCGTTCCCGCGACCGGATCCGCCGGGCCCGCGAGGCCGTCGGCGTGATGGCGATCTCCGGCGCGGTGGGCACCTACTCGAACATCGATCCGGCGGTGGAGCAGTACGTCGCCGCCAAGCTGAACCTGCGGGCCGCGGACGTGTCCACGCAGGTGGTGCTGCGCGACGGGATCTCCGAGTGGGTCAGCGCCCTGGCGATCATGTCCACGGTGCTCGAGGCCATCGCGCTGGAGGTGAGGCACGGGCAGCGTACCGAGGTCAGGGAGCTGTCCGAGGCCTTCGGCAAGGGCCAGAAGGGCTCTTCCGCGATGCCGCACAAGAAGAACCCGATCGTCTCCGAGCGCATCGCCGGGATGGCCCGGATCGTGCGCGCCCAGGTGGTGCCGGTGATGGAGGGCATCCCGCTGTGGCACGAGCGGGACATCTCGCACTCCTCCACCGAGCGGATCTCGCTGCCGGACGCCTCGATCTCGCTGGATTATCTCCTTAATCTGACTATTCGTCTGATCGAGGGACTCGTGGTGGACAAGGACCGGATGCTGGCCAACCTGGAGTCCACCGGCGGCCTGATCTACACCTCCACCGTGCTGCTCGAGCTGGTCGAGATGGGCCTGGCCCGGGACACCGAGGCCTACCCGCTCAGCCAGCGCGCGGCCATGAAGACCTGGGAGACCGGGCGGCCCTTCCGCGAGACCCTGCGCGAGGAGGCCGCGGCGGCGGGTCTGACGATCGACGAGGCCCGGCTCGACCAGGTCTGCCGGCCCGAGCGCTTCGTCGAGCGCCTGGACGGGATGTTCGAGAAGCTGGCGGACCTCCGATGAGCGATACCGAGATCCTCGCCGGAGTGCCCGGCGTGCGGCACCTGGGCTCCGGCAAGGTGCGCGAGCTGTTCGAGGTGGACGGCAATCTCCTGCTGGTCGCCTCGGACCGGATGTCCGCGTACGACTACGTGCTCGAGACGCCGATCCCGGACAAGGGCAAGATCCTCACCCAGCTGAGCCTGTGGTGGTTCGAACAGCTCGCCGACGTCGTTCCGAACCACCTGGTGACGACCGATCCGGCGATGTTCCCCGTGGAACTTCGCGATCACAAGGACGTGCTGTCCGGCCGGAGCATGCTCTGCGAGCGGCTTTCGATGATCGAGATCGAGTGCGTCGCGCGCGGCTACCTGACCGGTTCCGGCCTGGCCGAGTACCAGGAGCGGGGCACCGCCTGCGGCGTTCCGCTGCCCGCGGGGCTGGTGGACGGCTCCCGGTTGGACTATCCGATCTTCACACCCGCAGCCAAGGCCGCGGTCGGGGAGCACGACGAGAACATCGACTTCGCCGAGACCTCCGAGCGGGTCGGCGCGGACCTGGCCGCCGAGATCCGGGACCTGACCCTGGCGATCTACGACCGGGCGCACCGGATCGCGGCCGAGCGCGGCATCATCCTGGCCGACACGAAGTTCGAGTTCGGCCGCCGCGCCGACGGCACGGTCGTGCTGGCCGACGAGGTGCTCACGCCCGACTCCTCGCGGTTCTGGCCGGCCGACCAGTGGGAGCCCGGCCACGCCCAGCCCTCGTACGACAAGCAGTACGTGCGCGACTGGCTCACCTCCCCGGCCTCCGGCTGGGACCGGCACTCCGGCGAGGCCCCGCCGCCGCTGCCGGACGAGGTGATCGAGCGCACCCGGGCCCGCTACGTGGAGGCCTACGAGAGGCTCACCGGCGAGGCGTTCCGGTAGTACCTGGCGCCAACCTGGCGTCCTTCAAGGGCTCTGACCTGGTGTGATCGGCACCCGGGCGGGGGCACCGCTCCCGCCCGGGTACCCTAGAGGCACCGCCACAAAGCGATCACACGCGGACGTGTGTGGTCACGACACCGGGAGCTTTCATGGCACGCGTCGTGGTAGACGTCATGCTGAAGCCGGAAATCCTCGACCCGCAAGGTCAGGCAGTCAATCGCGCGTTGCCGCGCCTGGGCTTCGACGGGGTCGTCGACGTCCGTCAGGGCAAGCGCTTCGAGGTGGAGCTGGAGGGCCCGGCCGACGAGGCCGCGCTCGCCCGGGTCCGCGAGATGGCCGAGAGACTGCTGGCCAACACCGTGATCGAAGAGTATCGAGTCCGGGTGGAAGCCTGATGCCGGCCCGCATCGGCGTCGTCACCTTCCCCGGCACCCAGGACGACGCCGACGCCCTGCGCGCGGTGCGCGTGGCCGGCGCCGAGCCCGTCTCGCTCTGGCACCGCGACGCCGACCTGCACGGCGTGGACGCGATCGTGCTGCCCGGCGGCTTCTCCTACGGCGACTACCTGCGCTGCGGCGCCATCGCCCGGTTCTCCCCGGTGATGGAGTCGGTCATCGCGGCCGCGCACGAGGGCATGCCCGTGCTCGGCATCTGCAACGGGTTCCAGGTGCTGTGCGAGTCCCACCTGCTGCCCGGCGCGCTGATCCGCAACGACGGCATGCTGTTCGTCAATCGGGACGTGCGCCTGACGGTCGAGGCCGCCGACACCGCCTGGACCGGCGGCTACAAGGCCGGCCAGGAGATCGTCATCCCGATCAAGAACGGCGAGGGCAAGTTCACCGCGGACGAGCGGACCCTGGACGAGCTCGAGGCCACCGGCCGCGTGGTCGCGCGGTACCTGGACAACCCGAACGGCTCGGCCCGCGCCATCGCCGGCGTGGCCAACGCGGCCGGCAACGTGGTGGGCCTGATGCCGCACCCCGAGCACGCGATCGACGAGCTGACCGGCCCCTACCCGGGCCCGGCCACCGACGGCCTGCCCTTCTTCACCTCGGTCCTGCAGCGGCTGATCGACTCCGAGCTGGTGAACGCCTGATGTCCGAGCACACCTACCAGGCCGACACGGTCGAGCGCGCCGAGGCGAGCCCCGAGACCGAGCAGCCCTACGAGGCGCTCGGGGTCAAGGACGACGAGTACGCGCGCATCCGGGAGATCCTGGGGCGCCGGCCGACCTCCTCCGAGCTGGCCATGTACTCGGTGATGTGGTCGGAGCACTGCTCCTACAAGTCCTCCAAGGTGCACCTGCGCCAGTTCGGCGAGCGCGCCCCCGAGGTGGACTTCCTGCTCGTGGGCCCCGGCGAGAACGCGGGCGTGGTGGACGTCGGCGAGGACCTCGCCGTCACCTTCAAGATCGAGTCGCACAACCACCCGTCCTACGTCGAGCCCTACCAGGGCGCGGCCACCGGCGTCGGCGGCATCGTGCGCGACATCCTGACCATGGGCGCGCGCCCGATCGCGGTGCTCGACCCGCTGCGCTTCGGCCCGGCCGACGCCGCCGACACCCACCGGGTGCTGCCCGGCGTGGTGCGCGGCATCGGCGGCTACGGCAACTCCCTCGGCCTGCCCAACATCGGCGGCGAAGTCGTGTTCGACGCCTGCTACTCCGGCAACCCGCTGGTCAATGCCCTGTCCGTGGGCGTGCTCAAGAAGAGCGAGATCAAGCTGGCCAAGGCCGACGGCCCGGGCAACCACGTGGTCCTGTTCGGCGCCCGCACCGGCGGCGACGGCATCGGCGGCGCCTCGGTGCTGGCCAGCGCGACCTTCGACGCGGACAAGCCCTCCAAGCGGCCGAGCGTCCAGGTGGGCGACCCGTTCATGGAGAAGGTCCTGATCGAGTGCTGCCTGGAGATCTACGCCGAGGACCTGGTCACCGGCATCCAGGACCTCGGCGCGGCCGGCCTGTCCTGCGCCACCACTGAGCTGGCCGCGGCCGGCACCGGCGGCATGGACGTCAAGCTCGACCTCGCCCCCCTGCGCGACGCGACGCTCGTGCCGGAGGAGATCTTGATGAGCGAGTCGCAGGAACGGATGATGGCGGTCGTCACGCCCGAGAACCTGCCCCGCTTCTTCGAGATCTGCGAGAAGTGGGATGTGATCTCCACCGTCATCGGCACCGTCACCGACACCGGCCGGCTCCGGATGACCTGGCACGGCGAGACGATCGTGGACGTGGACCCGCGCACCCTCGCGCATCAGGGCCCTGTCTACGAGCGGCCGTACCACCGCCCGGACTGGCAGGACGCGCTGCAGGCCGACGCCCCGGACGCGGCCCGCCTGGCCCGGCCGGCCGGCGGCGAGCAGCTGCGCGCCACCGTGCTGCGCATGGTCGCCAGCCCCAACCTGGCCGACAAGACCTGGGTGCTCGAGCAGTACGACCACCGGGTGCGCGGCAACACGGTGCTGGCCCACGGCGAGGACTCCGGCATGATCCGGCTGTCCGAGGAGTCGGGCCTCGGCATCGCGCTGTCCACCGACGGCAACGGCCGCTACACCAAGCTCGACCCGTACACCGGCGCCCAGCTGGCCCTGGCCGAGGCCTACCGCAACGTGGCCGCCACCGGCGCCACGCCGCTCGCGGTGACCGACTGCCTCAACTTCGGCTCCCCGGAGGACCCCGAGGTGATGTGGCAGTTCGCCGAGGCCTGTCGCGGCCTGACGGACGCCTGCCAGATCCTCGGCACCCCGGTGACCGGCGGCAACGTCTCCTTCTACAACCAGACCGGCTCCGAGGCGATCCACCCGACCCCGGTGGTGGGCGTGCTCGGCGTGATCGACGACGTGGCCCGGCGCACCCGCTCCGCCTTCGAGACCGAGGGCGAGGTGCTGCTGCTCGTCGGCGAGACGCTCGACGAGTTCGGCGGCTCCGAGTGGGCGCACGTGGTGCACGAGCACCTCGGCGGCCTGCCGCCGAAGCTGGACCTCGAGCGCGAGCGCCAGCTCGGCGAGATCCTGGTGGCCGGCTCGCGCGACGGCATGCTCTCGGCCGCGCACGACCTGTCCGACGGCGGCCTGATCCAGGCGCTGGCCGAGTCCTGCATGCGCGGCGGCAAGGGTGCGCGCGTGGTACTGCCGGGCGAGCTCGACCCCTTCGTCGAGCTGTTCTCCGAGTCGGCCGGGCGCGCCGTGGTCGCGGTCCCGCGCAGCGAGGAGAAGCGGTTCACCGACATGTGCGTCTTCCGCAACGTGCCGGTGGCGCGCATCGGCGTGGTGGACGGCGACACCCTCGAGGTGCAGGGCCAGTTCGAGATCCCGCTCGCCGAACTGCGCGAGGCGTGGACCGGGACCTTCCCGAAGCTGTTCGGCTGAGCCGACGCGGGAGACGGATCCGATGGACAAGGAGTTCGCCGCCGCGGTCCGGGAATCAGTGCGCGCATTCGCCGCCAAGATCCCGGGCCGCAGCGTCGAGCTGCGCGTCCCGCCGTACGTCGCGGTGCAGTGCGTGCCGGGACCCCGGCACACCCGCGGCACCCCGCCCAACATCGTCGAGACCGACGCCGCCACCTGGCTCGCCCTCGCCGACGGCAGCCTCGGCTGGGCCGAGGCGGTGGCCGACGGCCGGATCTCGGCCTCGGGCCCGCGCAGCGATCTGAGCGGGTATCTGCCGCTGTAAGTGCCCGAGTGTAACGACTGCTCTACGCCGAACCCCGATACCTTCAACGGTGTCGGGGTTCGGCGTATGCTCCGTAGTTGAGTTTCATGAGGGAAATTCACTGAAGAACAACTGAAATCAGAGGTGGGGGGGACATGCGTCCTCGCGTCGTCGCCGCATCCACGGCGACGCTCATCGCGGCAGCCTCTTTATCGCCTTTCACGGCGCAGGCTGCCGGCCAGAACACGCTCTACGTCAACGGATCCAGCTCCGCGTGCACGGACTCGGGGACCGGTACGAGCGCGGCGCCCTACTGCACGATCCAGGCCGCGGCCGACGCGGCGAACCCGGGTGATGCGGTAAGCGTCGCGGCGGGCACATACGCCGCCGCCACCATCACCCGCTCGGGCACCGCCGACGCCCCGATCGTCTTCACCGGCAACGGGATCTGGAGCACGACGGGGATGACCGGAGAGGCGTGGGGCCTGCTCTCGATCAGCGGTGCGAGCCACATACGCATCCAGAACTTCGGGTTCCTCCCAGGGACCACCGCTCCCGCCTCCGTCGTGAGCGGTGCGTCCGACATCACCTTCCGCAATGACGGCTTCCGTAGCTCCACGGCCGGGCAGCCTTCGCTCCACATCACAGCGTCCTCGGGTGTCACGGTGCTCGACTCCAGTGCCGACGGGATCGATGTCGACGGCGGCTCGACCGATACGGTTCTGAGCACGAACCTGCTGTACGGGTACTACACCAGCGCGGTCTCGGTGGACGGCGCCACGGACACCGCGATCACCAGCAACACGGTGGACTCCTGCGGTCCGGAGCTCTCGGTCGCCGACTCCGCCGCAGGCACGAGCATCGAGAACAATGTCCTGGTCAGCCCGATCTCAGCCGGCTCGCTGTTCTGCTCGTCCTCGGACCCGAACATCGACATCCTCGTCGACTCCACGTCTGCGGCCGGCACGACCGAGGACTACAACGACGTCGTGAACGGCTCGGGCTCGGCGTACGAGTGGGCAGGTACGGACTACACCACGGCCGCCCCGCTCAACGCCGCCACCGGGCAGGCTCAGCACGACGACAACGCCGGACTCTCGACCGCCCCGCGCGAGGGCTCGCAGGTGATCAACTCGGCGGACTCCGCCGCGATCGGCGAGCAGTCCACGGACATCTACGGACATCCGCGCGTCCTCGACCCGCTGGTGGCCCCGACCGGTGCCGGGCCGTACGACGACTACGACCGCGGCGCGGTCCAGTTCCAGGACCCGGTGACCAAGGTGACGTCCTCGATCACCGCCTCCGCGTCCAAGACTCCGGTCGGCGCGGGCATCATCTTGAGCGGCGCGGCGACCGACACCTGGTCGGACGGCTTCGACTACCAGTTCAAGCTGAGCAACGGGACGACGGTCGACGCCGGAGTGGGCGGGAAGGCCGTGGTGTCCTTCACCACGCCGGGAACCTACTCCGCGAATCTGTACCTGGTCCCCACCAACGGCGCGACCGCGCCGACGGTGTCCTTCGGCTCGGTCTCCTTCACGGTGGCGCCGCTGGCGCGGCTGACTCCGGAGGTCTCGACCTATGCCGACGGCAAGTACGCCGTAGACGTCTCGGACTACGGCACCGTCGACGACTGGAACGTCACCGGCGTCACCTTCAACTTCGGCGACGGCTCCGCGGTCCAGAGCACCACGGACAACATGACGGTCACGCACACCTACGCGAAGGCCGGCACCTACACGATCACCGAGACGGTGACCGACCAGAGCGGGGCCAAGGCGAGCGCCTGGCGCAGCTTCAGCACCAACGCGATTCCGGCCGGCACGCTGGTCCAGTCGAGCGCCTTGATCCCGGGCTTGGAAGTCCCGGCCAACTCCACCGGCATCGCGCAGGCCGCCAGCGCGGCCCTGCCGAACGACTCCGGCGAGCTCCTCGCGGTCACCACCGGCGGTTCGGTCGAATTCTCCCTCGGTGCCCCGAGCAACTCGCCCTACGGCGTCGCGTCCTGGGCGAACTGGAAGACGCTCAGCCAGCCGACCGGGGTGAAGGCCAAGTGGATCGGTATCGCGGGCATGCCCAACGGATCGACCCAGGCCATTGAGATCACCACCACCGGCAAGCTGCTGCACACGATCCGCAACGCCAACGGCACCTGGCAGTCCTGGACCAGCCCGGCCGGCTCGACCGGCTTCGTCCGGGCCGCGATCGCCGCGATGCCGGACGGATCCGCGCAGCTCGTCGCCGTCACCACCTCCGGCGTGCTCATGCACGACATCCGCAACGCCAACGGCAGCTGGCAGGGCTGGCACGCGCTGTCCCAGCCTGGCGTCAAGATCGTCGACGCGAGCATCGCGGGTGTGCTCGACGGCTCCTCGCAGATCGCCGAGGTGACCTCCACCGGCGTGCTCAGGCACACCATCCGCAGCTGGAACGGAACCTGGCAGGCCTGGGCCACCCCGAAGGGCTCGCCCAGCGTCTCCCAGGTCTCCATCGGCGCCGGCCCCGTGTTCGCGGGCAGCTACTGGTACGAGGCCACCATCAGCGTCGTCACGAAGAACGGCGGGGAGCTGTCCGACACGCGCGAGTACGACGGGTCCTGGGACGGCTGGACAGGTGACGCCGGCAACGGTCTCGGAAACGCCGGCACCGCGGTCGACAACACCTATGCGACCCTTCCGCTCCCGAGCGGCAGTTACCTCACCTACACCGTGACGGGTGGCTGAGATGACCGCCGAACCCGGGCAGAACAAGAGAAACCTCAGGAGTGGGGACATGCGTTCCCGAGTCCTCGCCGTCTCCACGGCCACCGTCCTCGCCGCGGCTTCGCTGGCGCCGCTCGAGGCGCAGGCCGACGGCCAGAACACGATCTACGTCAGCAACAGCGCCGCCTCCGGCTGCACGGACTCGGGCAGCGGCACGGCCGACGCGCCCTACTGCACGCTCCAGGCCGCGGCCGACGTGGCGAACCCCGGTGACATCGTGAGGGTGGGGCCCGGCACCTACGCGGCGCCCACCCTCACCCGCTCCGGCACGGCGTCCGCGCCGATCCAGTTCGTCGCGGTGCAGGGCTCGGCCCAGACCGGGACCAACGTCCACGTTCAGGGCCTCACCCTGGACGGCGCCTCGGACATCGAGTTCGACGACCTCGCCCTCGGCAACGCCGTCGGCACGGTGACGGTGTCCGGCGGCTCCAACGTCACGTTCGCGCACGACATCATCCAGGGGCCCCCGGTCACCGGTTCGTCCGGGCTGCACGTGACCGGCGCGGCATCGGACGTGACGGTGCAGGACTCGCGGCTCGACAGCGTCCTGATCGACGCGGGCAGCACCGGCACGATGCTGACGACGAACATCATCGCCTCCGACTACGCCAGTCCGGTCTCCCTCGTCGGCGCCCAGAGCACCGACGTGACGAGCAACCAGATCAGCGGCTGCGGATCGGCGATCTCGGTCACCGGCGCGTCCGGCGGTACGAACATCGAGAACAACAACGTCAGCCTCGACGCCTCGCAGTCGTCCTGCCCGTCCTCGGCCGGCGGTTACGGCATGGTCGTGGACTCCGGTTCCGCCGCCGGTACCGTCAGCGACTACAACGACGTCTACTCCTCCGCCGGATACGAGTGGGGCGGGAACGTCTACGGCACCGCCTCGAGCCTCGACGCCGCAACCGGCCAGGGACGGCACGACTTCAACACCGTGCAGAGCACCACGGTCGCCGACGGTTCGCCGATGATCGACTCGGCCGACTCCGACGCGCCCGGCGAGCAGTCGACCGACTACTACGGCAACCCGCGCGTGTCCGACCCGACGGTCGCGCACACCGGCGCCGGGTCGTACGACTACTACGACCGCGGTGCCGTCGAGTTCCAGGACCCGCACACCACGCTGACGGGCAGCACGTTCACCGCGTCGGCCGGCCAGGCTCCGATCGGAGCCACGGTCGCGCTGCACACGAACTACGCCGACACCTGGTCGGACAGCCCGACGTACGAATACAGCTTCTACGGCCCGAACGGCTCGTCCACGGTGACCACCACGGCCACCGACATGAGCCTCGCGCTGCCGACCGCGGGCACCTACACGGTCGACCTCGCCGTGAACTACAACGGATACGGCTACGTCTCGGTCAGCTCCCTGACCGTCTACGCCGTCGCCGCGGCGCCGCTCACGCCCTCGCTCGCCGTCAAGGCGGATCAGTCCACGATGGTCGACGCGGACCCGTCGGGCATCACGGACGCGTGGAGTATCGCGAGTGTCTCGCTCGACTTCGGCGACGGCACCCCGGCCGTGTCCGATGACGACGGCGAGGTGGTCAGCCACATCTACGCCGCGTCGGGTACGTACACGATCACGGAGACGGTGACCGACTCGGGCGGGAACACCGCGAAGACGACCACCAAGTTCACCACGGTGGGATCCGACTACACGGCGTACGGCCCGACCCGGATCCTGGACACCCGGCACGGCATCGGCGCGGCGCAGGCCAAGGTCTCCACCGGCGGACACGTCGTGCTGAAGATCGCGGGCAACGGCTCCATCCCGGCCGGGGTGACCGCCGTGGCCCTGAACCTGACCGTGACCGACGCCACCGGCGCCAACGGCTACGTCAGCGCCGAGCCGGACGGCACGGCGGCCACCAAGAGCTCGAACATCAACTACCTCAAGGGCCAGACCGTCACGAACTACGCGATCGTCCCGGTCGCGGCCGACGGCAAGATCGACGTGTACGACGTCAGTACGGCCGCCGGCAGCGTGGACCTGATCGCGGACGTCTCCGGCTACTTCCGCCAGTCCGCGGGCAGCCGCTACACCGCCGTCACCCCCGGCCGCATCCTGGACACCCGGCACGGCACCGGCGCGCCGAGCGCGAAGGTCGCGCCGAACCACGGCCTGTCCGTGGCCGTCTCCGGCAAGGACGCGATCCCGGCCGGCGTCAAGGCCGTGGCCCTGCACGTGACCGTCACCGACGCGTCGGCCAACGGCTGGATCGCCGCGGAGCCCGACGGCGCCGGGACGCCCTCGACCTCGATCCTCAACTTCCTCAAGGGCCAGACGGTGTCGAACACCGTCATCGTCCCGGTCGCGAAGGACGGCAAGGTCGAGCTCTACAACGGCGGCGGCAGCGGCTCGGTGGACCTGATCGCCGACGTGGCCGGCTACTTCGCCCCGGGGCCGGTCGGCGAGTACTCCGAGGCGTACGTGCCGATCACGCCGTACCGGGCCTTGGACACGCGCAAGGCCGGGGGCATGCTCCAAGCCGACCACACCAACTCGTACTTCCTGAGCGCGTACGAGACCCAGAACATCCCGATGGACGCGACGCTCGTCACCAACCTCACGCTCACCGAAGAGACCGCCAACGGCTACATCACGGCGTACCAGTCGTACACCAGCCAGCCGAGTGTCTCGAGCCTGAACTACCTCAAGGACCAGACCGTCTCCGGCCTGGACATCCTGGCCACCAACGGCACGCAACAGCAGGTGAGCGTCTACAACCAGTCGGCCGGAAAGGCCGATCTGATCTCCGACGTGTTCGGCTACTTCTCCTACTGAGTCCCGCCGAGCCGCCAGGTCCGGGCTCTCCACCAGCGAAGATCCGTGCGTTCCCATACCGGAACGCGCGGATCTTCGCATAACCGGCCATGACGTAGACTGGGGGGCGTGAAGCGCCCAGATGGACGACTGACCCACGACATACTCCCCGACGAAGACAAGCACCCCAACGACGCCTGCGGGGTGTTCGGAGTCTGGGCGCCGGGGGAGGAAGTCGCCAAACTCGCCTACTTCGGCCTCTACGCGTTGCAGCACCGAGGCCAGGAGTCGGCCGGCATCGCCGCCTCGAACGGCAGCCAGATACTCGTCTACAAGGACATGGGCCTGGTCTCCCAGGTCTTCGACGAGCAGACGCTGGCCTCGCTGCGCGGCCACCTCGCCGTCGGGCACACGCGCTACTCCACCACCGGGTCCTCCGTCTGGGAGAACGCGCAGCCGACCTTCCGGGCCACCCCGCACGGCGCCATAGCGCTCGGGCACAACGGGAACCTGACCAACACCGCCGAGCTCGGCGAGCTGGTCGGCGCGGCCCGGGCGAACGGCGAGGTGATCGGCAAGGACCGCGGCGCCACCTCGGACAGCGACCTGATGACCGACCTGCTGGCCAGCCGCTCCGAGCTCAGCCTCGAAGACGCGGCGATGCAGGTGCTGCCGCAGCTGCGCGGCGCCTTCTCCCTCGTGTTCATGGACGAGACCACGCTCTACGCCACCCGCGACCCGCAGGGCATCCGCCCGCTCGTCCTCGGCCGGCTGGAGCGCGGCTGGGCGGTGGCGAGCGAGACCGCGGCCCTGGACATCGTCGGGGCCACCTTCATCCGCGAGATCGAGCCGGGCGAACTGATCGTCATCGACGAGGACGGCCTGCGCTCGCACCACTGGGCCAAGCCCGAGCCCAAGGGCTGCGTCTTCGAGTACGTCTACCTGGCCCGCCCGGACACCACGATCGCCGGCCGCTCGGTCAACGCCTCCCGGCTCGCGATGGGCCGCCGCCTGGCGGTCGAGCACCCGGTCGAGGCCGACCTGGTCATCCCGACCCCGGAGTCCGGCACGCCCGCCGCGATCGGCTACGCCGAGCAGTCCGGCATCGCGTTCGGGCACGGCCTGGTCAAGAACGCCTACGTGGGCCGCACCTTCATCCAGCCGAGCCAGACCATCCGCCAGCTCGGCATCCGGCTCAAGCTCAACCCGCTGCGCGAGGTGATCGAGGGCAAGCGCCTGGTCGTGGTGGACGACACGATCGTGCGCGGCAACACCCAGCGCGCCGTGATCAAGATGCTGCGCGAGGCCGGAGCCGCGGAGATCCACCTGCGCATCTCCGCCCCGCCGGTGAAGTGGCCCTGCTTCTACGGGATCGACTTCGCCACCCGGGCCGAGCTGATCGCCAACGGGCTCTCGGTGGACGAGATCGCGCACTCGATGGGCGCGGACTCGCTCGGCTACATCTCCCTCGAAGGGATGATCGAGGCCACCACCATCCCCGCCGAGCGGCTGTGCCGCGCCTGCTTCGACGGCTTCTACCCGGTGGAACTGCCCGACCCGGAGCGGCTCGGCAAGCACCTGCTCGAGGTGCCGGCCTCCGCCGCCTCCCCGCTCGCCCGCCCCTGACGGACCCCGCGTCCGTCCTCGGCCCCGAAAGGCTTCAGCCGTGAACGACAACCCGCGTGCCGGCGCGACCTACGCCGCCGCCGGCGTGGACATCGAGGCCGGCGACCGCGCCGTCGAACTGATGAAGGAATGGGTGGCCAAGACCGCCCGCCCCGAGGTTCTCGGGGGCCTCGGCGGCTTCGCCGGGCTGTTCGACGCCTCCGCGCTCACCCGCTACCGCCGCCCGCTGCTGGCCACCTCCACCGACGGGGTGGGCACCAAGGTGGCGCTGGCGCAGAAGCTGGACGTGCACCACACCATCGGCTTCGACCTCGTCGGCATGGTGGTGGACGACCTGGTCGTGTGCGGGGCCGAGCCGTTGTTCATGACGGACTACATCTGCGTCGGCAAGGTGGTGCCGGAGCGGGTCGCCGCGATCGTGCGCGGCATCGCCGAGGCGTGCGTACAGGCCGGCTGCGCCCTGATCGGCGGGGAGACGGCCGAACACCCCGGACTGCTGGGTCCGGACGACTACGACGTCGCCGGCGCCGCCACGGGCGTGGTGGAGGCGGACGCGCTGCTGGGCCCGGACCGGGTGCGCGAGGGCGACGCGATCCTGGCGATCGGCTCCTCGGGCCTGCACTCCAACGGCTACTCGCTGGTGCGCCACGTGCTGCTCAACCAGGCCGGCTGGGCGCTGGACCGGCAGGTGCCGGAGTTCGGCCGCTCGCTCGGCGAGGAGCTGCTCGAGCCGACCAAGATCTACGCGAAGGCCTGCCTCGAGCTCGCCCGCCGGGTCGAGATCCACACCTACGCGCACGTCACCGGCGGCGGCCTGGCCGCGAACCTGGCCCGGGTGATCCCGACCGGCCTGCACGCCCGGCTGGAGCGGGCCTCCTGGACCCCGGCCGCGGTGTTCCAGACGGTCGGCGAGGTCGGCGGGATCGAGCGGCTCGAGCTGGAGAAGACGCTGAACATGGGCGTCGGTATGGTCGCCGTGCTGCCGGCCGCCCAGGCCGACGCCGCGCTGCGCGAACTCGAGGCGCTGGGTCAGCGGGCCTGGGTGCTCGGCGAGATCACGGCCGGTCCGGACACGCGGGCCGAGGGCACGGCGGAGCTCGTCGGCGACTACGCGGCGTAACCAAAGGCAGGATCACGGCAACGGCTGAAACGGGCGCTCGCAATCGGGCGCCCGTACTCCGTTCGGGTGACGAAGACCGGCTGGACCGAAAGCCCGAAAAGGGTGTGCCGGACGGGGTCAACCGTCCCGCACACCCTTACCCAGGTCCACCGATCTACGGGTGAAGCGAGCTGTCATTCGATCTGAGGATCACCTCGTCGGCGCAGGCCGCGAGCTCAACGATGCGGATACGAGTCGTCCTCGTCATCCTCATCGTCGTCATCTTCCTCATCCTCGGCGTCTTCCGCATAATCCGCGTAGGCCGCATAGCGGTCATCGAGCTCATGCTCGCGGGAGCCGTTGCTCCTCGACGGCGGATCATTCGGTTCATTTACGCCCAGCTCCGACCGCAAACGGTCCAGATCACCAGCCGGCTGGTACTTCAGCTGGCGAGCGACCTTGGTCTGCTTGGCCTTGGCCCGGCCGCGCCCCATGGCTCGACCCCCTCAACGACGGGGCGTTTCGCACGGCCCCGGGTCTCGACAACGATCAACGACACAGTCACTGGCGTGACCGATGCCTCACGTGGGGATCGCTGGACCGGTCACACAGCTAAAGGTACCTGGTTCCGCGTCGAATCGGTACGGCGGGGGCCGAAACTTCTCCTACACGGGGACTCGATACCTCGGTCGAGAATACATGGCTTCCGTGCTGATGGTCGATTCCACACTGTGTGGCGGCGGCGTGATTCGTCCGGGCCCGTACAGCGGGACCCGCCGCTAGCCCGGAAGCAGGATGCCGCGCAGCCGGCTCACGTCGCGCATCCGCTCCTCGGCGAGGCGGTCGGCGGTGGCGGCCGGGGGCACCCCGTCGGCCTTGGAGCGGCGCAGGATCTCCAGGGTGGTGTCGAAGATCCGCTCCGCCTTGGCCTTGGCCCGGTCGAAGCTGAAGCCGCCGCCGCGCAGGTGGGCGGCCTCGTCGCCGACCTGGATCACCCCGCCGGCGTTGACCAGGTAGTCCGGCGCGTAGAGCACGCCGCGGTCGGCCAGCGCCTTGTCGATGCCCGGATGGGCCAACTGGTTGTTGGCCGCCCCGCACACCACCGCCGCGCTCAGCCGCGCCACGGTCTCGTCGTTCAGGGCTCCGCCGAGGGCGCACGGGGCGTAGACGTCGAGCTCGGAGTCAAGCAGTTCGTCCGTACTGTCCGCTATCCGTACACCCGGGTGGTTCGCCCTGACCCAGTCCAGCGCCGCCGCGTTCACGTCGGTGACCACGATCTCGGCCTGATCGCCGGTCAGATGTTCGATCAGGTGCCGCCCGACCTTGCCCACGCCCGCGATGCCCACCCGGCGCCCGCCCAGCTTGGCCTCGCCCCAGCGGTCGAGGGCGCAGGCGCGCATGGCCTGGTAGACGCCGAAGGCGGTCAGGATGGAGGAGTCCCCGGCGCCGCCGTCCTGCGGGGAGCGCCCGGTCACGAAGGAGCACTCGCGCGCGATGACGTCCATGTCGGCGACGTAGGTGCCGACGTCGCACGCGGTGAAGTAGCGCCCGCCCAGCGACTGCACGAACCGGCCGTAGGCCCGCAGCAGCGCCTCGGTCTTGCCGGTGGCCGGGTCGCCGATGATCACGGCCTTGCCGCCGCCGAGGTCGAGTCCGGCCAGAGCGTTCTTGTAGGCCATGCCGCGGGCCAGGTTGAGCACGTCGGCCAGGGCCGCGTCCTCGTCGGCGTACGGGTAGAACCGGGTTCCGCCGAGTGCGGGGCCGAGCGCGGTGGAGTGGATCGCGATGATCGCACGCAGTCCGGTGGGCTCGTCATGGCAGTACACGACCTGTTCGGGGCCGCCGGACCGGAAGGGGGAGGGGGTGCTCATAGGAAGGGGTCTCCTCGTTGAGACGTCGGCTGGTGCGCCTGGTGCGGACGGGATCAGGGGTCTCCCGAACCGTCCAGGCACCAGGGTAGATCCTCGGGTGCGCGCAGGCGGCCCACGAGGGTCTTCCGTTCTCTGGCATGATCCAATATCGTTCGGTTTTAAGTCGGTACAGTGGACACGTCTGCTATGGCCGCAGCGCCCGCAGTGGCGCCGTTACGGCGGGTGCATGACGAAAAGTCACCATGTCGCCACTGTCCGCAAATGGGCGCCTCGCCGCTTCTGCCTGCTTCCAGCGATTTGCCTCTTCTATGTATCGATTTCATAGACTTCGCGGCCAAGCGGGCCCGGATGGTGTAGTTCTAGTTCTTGAACGACAAGCCGTTCGTCCGATTACCGGCACGCCTGACCTTGCACCAGAGGGCATGACGGACCATCGGGGAGGATCCTGCCGAATCGGCCCTGGCGGGCCGTTCATCATGGAGATGGAGGAAGCCGCTCATGACCGCGCGCACGCCCGACGCTGAGCCGCTGCTTACCCCGGCCGAGGTGGCCACGATGTTCCGCGTCGACCCCAAGACGGTCACCCGGTGGGCCAAGGCGGGCAAGCTCACGTCGATCCGCACGCTGGGCGGACATCGGCGCTATCGCGAGGCCGAGGTGCGGGCCCTGCTGGCCGGTATCCCGGCTCAGCGCGAAGGCTGAGACCCGAACCACACACCCTTTCCGGGAGGCGTCGCGGGGCGCCGACCGGTTCGCGCCAAGAACGGCAGTCCGTCCCCTACCCAGACGGACTGCCGTATCCGGCTTCTCCGACGGCCGCAGGCCGCCGTGCCGGCGCAAGCCATGCTCGGGTGCACGCCGTTGCCGCGTTCACGCCAGCAGCTTGCGGATCCGCTTCTCCGAGACCGTGCTCGCCGTGCCGATCTGCTGTGCGAACAGGCTGACCCGGTACTCCTCGATCAGCCAGCGCGCCTGACGCAGCTGCGGGCTCGGCCGCCGACCCTTGGGCACCCGGGCGAGTGCGTCCTCGTACTCCCGCTCGAGCTGCGCGACCTTGGCCATGTTCGCCTGGTCCCGATACGGGTCGTCCGCCATCTTCTCCAGCCGGTACGCGATCGCGCGCAGGTACCGCGGCAGCTGCCGCAACTGCTCGTAGCCGGTGGCGCAGATGAAGCCCTTCGGCAGCAGGCGCGCCAACTGGGTCTTGACATCCGTGAGCGAGGGCAGCAGCCCCAGCGTCACGGTGCCCTTGAGCCGGCGCTCGAGTTCGTGCGCCGCGACGAGCGTGTCGGAGACGATCAGCAGCGCGTTCTCGGCCGTCTCGGCCAGATCCGCGCGCACCTTCTCCCGCAGTGCGGCGAAGCCCGCCTCGTCCCACACCGGTCCCCCGGCGCGCTCCATCAGGTAGTCGGCCGCGGCGGCGACACAGTCCTCGAACAACAGCGGGACCGGGCCGTACGGGTTCGTACCCAGGGCCAGCTTCTGCTTGTTGTCCAGGGCCGCGAGCATCGCCTTGACCGGAGAGGGAATCGTGAGCAGCAGCAGTCTGCGCACGCCGAAGTGCATCGCCTCGGCCTGCTCCTCGGGGGTGTCGAGCAGCTTCAGGCCGACCGTCTGCCCCTCGTCGACCAGCGCCGGGTACGCCTTCATCGCGACGCCGCGCTGGTGCTGCTCGTAGACCTGCGGCACGGTGGCGAAGTCCCAGCCGCGCGCGCCGGTGCGTTCGAGGTCCTCGGCCGCCGAGGACAGCTCCTCGCGCAGCTTCGGCTTGAGCTGTTCCTTGAGCGCGGCCAGGTCCTTGCCCTCGGCCAGCTTGCGGCCGCGGTCGTCCACGATCCGGAAGGTCATGGTCAGGTGCTCGGGCAGCCGGTCCAGATCCCAGTCCTGGCGCTCGAGATCGCGCGCACCCATGCGGCGCATCTCGCGCTCGAGACCGTCGAGCAGCGAGCCGTTGCGCCCGTCGACGCCGTGCGGGAGCTTCTCGAGCAGCGCCTTGGCGTAGTTGGGCGCCGGGACGAAGCTGCGGCGGATCGGCTTGGGCAGTGAGCGGATCAGCTCGGTGACGAGCTCCTCGCGCAGGCCGGGGATCTGCCAGTCGAAGCCCTCCGGCTCGACCTGGTTGAGCACGGCCAGCGGGATGTGCACGGTCACGCCGTCGGCGTCGGCGCCGGGCTCGAACTGGTAGGTCAGCTTGAACCGCAGCTTGCCCTGCCGCCAGGTGTTCGGGTACTGCTCCTCGGTGACCGCCGCGGCGCCCTCGTTGACGAGCATGGAGCGCTCGAAGGAGAGCAGGTCCGGCTGCTCGGCCCGGGCCGCCTTCCACCAGGTGTCGAAGTGCTTGGCCGAGACGCAGTCGGCACCCACGCGCTGGTCGTAGAAGTCGAACAGCGTCTCGTCGTCCACGACGATGCCGCGGCGCCGGGCCCGGTTCTCGAGCTCCTCGACCTCCTTGAGCAGCTTGCGGTTGTCGTGGAAGAACTGGTGGCGGGTGTTCCACTCGCCGTAGACGAGCGCGTGCCGGATGAACAGCTCCCGGCTCAGCTCCTGGTCGATCCGGCCGTAGTTGACGCGGCGTTGGGCGACGATGGGGATGCCGTAGAGCGTGACCTTCTCGTAGGCCAGCACGGATTCCTCGGCCTTGGACCAGTGCGGCTCGCTGTAGCTGCGCTTGACGAGGTGCCCGGCGAGCTCCTCGATCCACTCCGGCTCGACCCGGGCGGCCACGCGTCCCCACAGCCGTGAGGTCTCCACCAGCTCGGCCGCCATGACCCAGCGCGGGGACTTCTTGAACAGCGAGGAGCCGGGGAAGATCGCGAACCGGGCGTTGCGGGCGCCGATGAACTCGCGCTTCTCCGGGTCGTACATGCCGATGTGCGAGAGCAGCCCGGCCAGCAGGGCCCTGTGCACCACCTGCGGGTGGGCCTCGGCCGAGTTGGGCACGACGTCGAGGTCGCGCACGGACTGGCGCAGCTGGGCGTGCAGGTCCTGCCACTCGCGGATGCGCAGGTAGTGCAGGTACTCGCTCTTGCACAGCCGGCGGAACTGGTTCGAGGACAGTTCCCGCTGCTTGTCCCTGATGTAGTCCCAGAGCTTGAGGTAGGTCAGGAAGTCCGACTGGGCTTCCTTGTCCACGAACCGCGCGTGCGACTGCGAGGCCTGCGCCTGCTTGTCCACCGGACGCTCGCGCGGGTCCTGGATGGAGAGCGCGGAGGCGATGACCAGCACCTCGTTGAGACAGCCGGCGCGGTCCGCCTCGATCACCATGCGGGCCAGCCGCGGGTCCACCGGGATGCGGGCGAGCCTGCGTCCCACCGGCGTCAGCCGCGGCTGGTGGTCCGCCGTCACCTCGTCGATGGCGCCGAGCTCGTGCAGCAGGTCGAGGCCGTCCTTGACGTTGCGCCGGTCCGGCGGCTCGACGAACGGGAAGCCGGCGATGTCGCCGAGCCCGATGTTGGTCATCTGCAGGATGACCGAGGCCAGGTTCGTGCGCAGGATCTCCGGCTCGGTGAACTCGGGCCGGGAGAGGAACTCGGCCTCGGAGTACAGCCGCACGCAGATGCCGTCCGAGGTGCGTCCGCAGCGGCCCTTGCGCTGGTTCGCCGAGGCCTGCGACACCGGCTCGATCGGCAGCCGCTGGACCTTGAGCCGGTGGCTGTAGCGCGAGATGCGCGCGGTGCCCGGGTCGATGACGTACTTGATGCCGGGGACGGTCAGCGAGGTCTCCGCCACGTTCGTGGACAGCACCACCCGGCGCTCGCTGTGCGGCTGGAAGACGCGGTGCTGCTCGGCGCTGGAGAGCCGCGCGTAGAGCGGGATCACCTCGGTGCGGCGCAGCTGCATCTTGCCGAGCGCGTCGGCGGTGTCGCGGATCTCGCGCTCCCCGCTCAGGAAGACCAGGATGTCGCCCTCGCCCGCGCCCTCGGCCTGCAGCTCCACCACCGCGTCGCAGATGGCCTGGATCTGGTCCCGGTCCGGGTCGCCGTCGGGATCGTCGAGATCGACGATCGGCCGGTAGCGCACCTCCACCGGGTAGGTGCGTCCGGAGACCTCGACGATGGGGGCGGGGGTGCCGTCCGCGGTGGCGAAATGCTCGGCGAAGCGCTCCGGATCGATGGTGGCCGAGGTGATGACGACCTTGAGGTCGGGCCGGCGGGGGAGCAGCTGCTTGAGATAGCCGAGGATGAAGTCGATGTTGAGGCTGCGCTCGTGCGCCTCGTCGATGATCAGAGTGTCGTACTGCAGCAGGTCCCGGTCGTGCTGGAGCTCGGCCAGCAGGATGCCGTCGGTCATCAGCTTGACCAGGGTGTCGGCGCCGCCCTTGTCGGTGAAGCGGACCTTGTAGCCGACGACCTGCCCGAGCTCGGTGTGCAGCTCCTGCGCGATGCGCTCGGCGACGGTGCGGGCGGCGAGCCGGCGCGGCTGGGTGTGGCCGATCACGCCGCGCACCCCGCGCCCGAGCTCCAGGCAGATCTTCGGGATCTGGGTGGTCTTGCCGGAGCCGGTCTCCCCCGCGATGATCACCACCTGGTTGTCCCTGATCGCGGCCAGGATCTCCTCGCGCTTGGCGCTGACCGGCAGGTTCTCCGGATAGCTGAGCTCCGGCAGGGCGGCCTGGCGGGAGGCGAGCCCGGCTATGGCGGTGTCGATCTGGGCGGAGATCTCGGCCGCGATGGCGGCGGCCGCCTCCGGTTTGCGCACCTTGCGGGCGCCCTCGATCCGCCGCCGCAGCCGGGCCGCGTCCCGTGGCGGGAGTTCGGCGAGGCGGGGGCGCAGAGCGGCGAGGGCGGCGGCCGCGGGTCCCGCGGAGGCCGGATGAGAAGAGCCTGCGGCAGGCCGGCGTTGTGCGCACATGACGTCACCAGCATAGAGACTCCGCACACGGGCGCGCCTCACGTTATTCGCGCGGCCCTCGCGCAGCGGTCAGGACCGCGGTCGCGGGGCCCCGACCCGGGTCGGCCTGCCCGTTCGGGCAGGCTCGGGCCGCCCATCCGGCCCCCCACGGATGATCCATTGCATATGAAAACCATTATCGCTAAGCTCGAGAGGATAGCTCGGGCTAAAATGATGTTCATTACCACCGGATGGGGGATCGCCATGACCGCACGCCGCGCCTGCGGGCCGCGTCGGGGGCCCGGTCCCCTGCGCGTACTCGCGGCGCTTGTGCTGGTCGCCGCGGGCCTGGCGACCTCGGCATGCGCGACCACCGCGCCGGGCTCCGCGGGCGCGGCCGACTCCGGCGGCAGGATCAGCGTGGTCGCGGCGGAGAACTTCTGGGGCTCGATCGCCGCGCAGCTCGGCGGGGACCGGGTCACCGAGACCTCGCTCATCTCCAACCCGCAGACCGATCCGCACTCCTACGAGCCCACCGCGGCCGACGCGCTGCGCATCGCGGGCGCGCGCCTGTTCATCCAGAACGGCATCGGCTACGACAGCTCCTGGGCGCCGAGCCTGGTCGCGGCCAACCCCAGCTCTGCGCGTACCGTGCTGACCGTCGGGGACGTGCTGGGCCTGTCCGACGGAGACAATCCGCACCAGTGGTACTCCCGCGCCAGCGTGTACGCGGTCATCGACGCGATCACCACGGCTTACCAGCGCATCGACCCGGCCGGCGCGTCGTACTTCGCCGAGCGCCGGACCTGGTTCGAGAACACCGCGCTGGCTGACTACAACCGGCTCGAGACCGAGATCAAGGCGCAGTACGCCGGAACGCCGATCGGCGCCTCCGAGTCCATCGTCTCGCCGCTCGCCGACAGCCTCGGGCTCGACCTGCGCACGCCGTACTCCTTCCTGAAGGACATCAGCGAGGGCTCCGACCCGACCGCGGCCGACAAGAGCCTGATCGACCAGCAGATCACCGACCGCGAGATCAAGGTCTACGTGTACAACTCGCAGAACTCCACGCCCGACATCCAGGCGCAGATCGCCCTGGCCCGGCAGCAGGGCATCCCGGTCACCACGGTCACCGAGACCCTCTCCCCCGCCGGCGACACCTTCCAACAGTGGATGGTCACGCAGTTGCAGAGCCTCGAGGCCGCATTGGCCGAGGCGACCGGGCACCAGTAAGTCGCGCCGCGAGGAGGGACGAAGAGGATGAAGAACACCGATACGCGAGCCGCCGGGATCCCGCCGCTGCCGGACGCCGTGCTCGAACTGCGGGACGCGGCCGTGGCGGTGGGCGGGCGCCGGCTGTGGGGCGGGGTGAACCTGACCGTGCGGCCGGGCGAGTTCGTCGCGGTCCTCGGCCCCAACGGCGTCGGCAAGTCCACCATGATCAAGGTTCTGCTGGGCACGCTGCCGGCCGCGGCCGGGCAGGTGCGCGTGCTCGGCGCGCGTCCGGGCGGCGCGGGCGACCAGATCGGCTACCTGCCCCAGCGGCGCAACTTCGACGGCTCGCTGCGCATCCGCGGCGTGGACATCGTGCGCCTCGGCCTCGACGGCGACCGGTGGGGCGTGCCGCTGCCCTTCGCCTCGCGCTTGAGCCCCCGGCACCGGGCCGCCGAGACCCGGGTGCGCGAGGTGGTCGAACTGGTCGGCGCCTCGTCGTACGCGGACCGGCCGATAGGCGAGTGCTCCGGCGGCGAGCAGCAGCGGCTGCTGATCGCGCAGGCACTGGTACGCCGGCCCCGGCTGCTGCTGCTCGACGAGCCCCTCGACTCCCTCGACCTGCCCAACCAGGCCGGCGTGGCCGCGCTGATCCACCGCATCTGCCGGCACGAGGACGTGGCCGTGGTGATGGTGGCGCACGACGTGAACCCGATCCTGAGCTACCTGGACCGGGTCGTGTACATCGTCGCCGGCGGCGCTGCCTCGGGCCCGGCCGAAGAGGTCATCACCAGCGAGACGCTGACCCGGCTCTACGGCACGCCGGTGGAGGTGCTCAAGGCCGCGGACGGACGGCTGGTCGTGGTCGGCGGGCCGGAGGCGCCCGCGCTGCACAGCGACCGGCACCACTCCGACCACGGCCACGCGCACGCCGCCGCGGCCGCGTCCCCGCGCGGCTTCGGGTCCTAGGCACCTCGATGAATCCTCAGTTCAGCTGGAACCTGGTCACCGACGTGCAGTGGCTCTGGTCGGTGCCTTCGGTGCTCAACGCCTACCGCGCCGGCGTGGTCGTCGCGGTGCTGGCCGGGGTTGTGGGCTGGTTCATGGTGCTGCGGCGCCAGACCTTCGCCGGCCACTCGATCGCGGTCACCGGGTTCCCGGGCGCGGCGGCGGCCGTCTACACGGGCCTGAGCGCGACGCTCGGCTACTTCGGGTTCTGCATCGGTGCCGCACTCGTGATCGCCTACTACACCAGGGGAAGCGGATCCGGTGACACGGCGGGCGAACGGGCGCACTCCTCCGCGCTGATCGCGGTCGTGCAGGCCTTCGCACTCGCCCTCGGCGCGCTCTTCCTGCAGCTCTACGGCGGATTCCTGAACAGCACCTCCGACTTCCTGTTCGGCAACTTCCTCGGCATCACCTCGGCCGACGTGGTGGTGCTCGTCGCGGTCGCCGCGGTGGTGCTCGTGGTGATGGCGGTGATCGGCCGGCGGCTGCTGTTCGTCTCCATCGATCCCGCCGTCGCCGCGGCTCGCGGGGTGCCGGTGCGCGCCGTGAACGCGCTGTTCCTGGTGCTGCTCGGGGCCACCGTGGCCGAGGTCTCCCAGTTCACCGGCGCGCTGCTGGTCTTCGCACTGCTGGTGATGCCGGCCGCGACCGCGCAGGTGTTCACCGCGCGGCCCGCGCTGGGTCTGGCCATCGGCGTCGTCATCGGCGTGCTGTCCACCTGGATCGGCCTGGCCTGGGCGTTCTTCGGCAACCAGGGCACCGGCTTCACCATCACCACGCTCGCGTTCGGCTGCTACGTGCTGGCCCTGGCGATCCGGGCGGTCCGGACCCGGCTGCGTACGCCCGCGGCCGCGTCCGGCGCGCTGGAGGGGGTCTCCTAGATGTTCCAGGACTCTTATATGCTCACCGCGCTCGTGGCGGGCACCGGGATCGCGCTGGCCTGCGGGCTGGTCGGCTACTTCCTGGTGCTGCGAGCGCAGGTGTTCACCGGCGACGCGCTCTCGCACGTGGCCTTCACCGGCGCGCTCGCCGCCCTGGCCTTCGGCATCGACCTGCGGGTCGGGCTGTTCGCCGGCTGCGTCCTGGTGGCCGTGCTCTTCGGCGCCCTGGGACGCCGGGGGCGCGCGGACGACGTCGTGATCGGCAACGTGTTCGCGTGGATCCTGGGCCTCGGCGTGTTCTTCATGACGCTGTACACGACGAACCAGTCCGGTTCGGGCGACGGCGGCAACCAGACCGTGCAGGTGCTGTTCGGCTCGATCCTCGGCCTGTCCAGCAGCATGGCGGTGACGGCGTTGGCCATCGGGCTCGCGGTCAGCCTGGTGCTGCTGCTGATCGCGCGCCCGCTGCTGTTCGCCACCCTGGACGAGTCGGTGGCGGCGGCGCGCGGCGTGCCGGTGCGGCTGCTCGGCTACGGCTTCCTGGTGCTCATCGGCGTGACGGCGGGCGAGGCGACCCAGGCCGTGGGATCGATGCTGCTGCTGGGACTGCTCGCCGCCCCCGCCGGCACCGCCCTGCTGCTGACGGATCGGCCGTACCTCGGCCTGGCCCTGTCAGCCGGGCTGGCCGTGGCCGACATCTGGATCGGCCTGCTGCTGACACATCTGGTGCCGCGCGCGCCCACGAGCTTCTGGATCATGACCGTCGCGGCTGTGACGTACGCGGCCGCGGTCGCGTACTCCCGCAGCGCGCGAGCCAAACGACGCGCGCCCGACAAGCCGGCCGATCCCGCCGAGTCCGCCACATCCAAGGAGGCCGCGGCATGACGCCCGGGCCCGACGCCGCCGACGACTACGTCCTGCGGCATCTCGCCGACGAGGCGGTGGACCTCACCGGAACGACCGTGGTGTTCGGCGATCGGACCGGCGAGCTCGTGCAAGGGCTGATCGCGCTTGATCCGCGGTGCCGGCCCGTCCTGATCACCGACTCGTACCTGGCCGGCCGCACCCCCGGCGCACAGGCCGCCACGCAGGTCCTGACCACGCAGGACGAGCCGCCCGAGCGGATCGACGTGCTCGTGGTGCGCGTCCCGAAAAGCCTGGCCCTGCTGGAGGATCAGCTCTACCGGCTCGCGCCGAGGCTGCATCAGGGCTCGATCGTGGTCGGCACGGGCAAGTCCACCGAGATCCACACCTCGACCCTCACGCTGTTCGAGAAGGCGATCGGGCCGACGCGCACCTCACTCGCGGTGCGCAAGGCGCGGCTGATCTTCGCCACGCCGGAGCCGTCCGCGACCGCGACCGCACCGTCGAATCCCTGGCCACTGCGTTATGCACTGCCTGTGGATAAAGTTCTCGGCCCTGTAGCCGGGCGGACCGTGGTCAACCACGCGGGCGTCTTCTGCGCCGACCACCTCGACATCGGCACCCGCTTCATGCTGGAGAACCTGCCCACCCGGCGTGGCACCGACCGCGTCGTGGACCTCGGCTGCGGCAACGGCGTGCTCGGCCTCGCGGCGGCCCTGGCGAATCCCGCAGCCCGCCTGACCTTCCTCGACGAGTCCTTCCCCGCGCTCGCCTCGGCCCGCGCGAGCTTCGCCGAGAACGTCCCGGTCGCGCAGTTCGAACAGGCCGAGTTCCTGGCCGGGGACGCCACCGAGCCACTGCGGCCGGCGAGCGTCGACCTGGTCCTGAACAACCCGCCCTTCCACTCCCACCGCGCCACCTCGGACGAGACGGCCTGGCGGATGTTCACCGGCGCGCGGCGGGTGCTGCGGCCGGGCGGTGAGCTGTGGGTCGTGGCCAACCGGCACCTCGGCTACCATGGAAAGCTCCGCCGCGTATTCGGGAACTGCGACACCGTGGCGGGCAACGCCAAGTTCGTGATCCTGCGTGCCACCGCCGCACCTGCCGCGCCCGCACGCGCCACCGGCGGCGCCGTCCCAGGGGAGTGAAGGACACTGAGCTCGATGCCACCGTCGGCACCGGTCGTGCGGTTCAGCGTGGACACGCCGCTGCCGTCGGGCCGGATCCGGGTCGCGGCGAGCGAGAACGGGGTGCTGTGGGCGGCCTTCCACGAGGATGACACGGTCCTGCTTCCGGAAGGCCTCGACCTGGCGGACATATCCGCGGACCGGCGCGCGGCGATGGTGGCCGAGCGCTACGCGGACTACTTCGCCGGCCGCCGCCGCGGGCTCGAGCTGCCGATCGACTGGAGCCTGACCAGCGGCCTGCAGCGCAGAGTGCTGCAATGCCTCTACGGCACCGTCGGCTACGGCGAGACCGTCACCTACGGCGAACTGGCCGAACGCTGCGGTGCCTTCGACGCCGAGGCGGCCCGCGGCCCGGCCGCACGTATCGTCGGCACCCTCATGGGCACCACCCCGATCGCGATCCTGATCCCGGCCCACCGCGTCGTCGCCGCGGACGGGCTCGGCGGTTTCGGCGCGGGACCCGACGCGCTGCCCACCAAGCGCTGGCTGCTCACTCTCGAGGGCAGCCTCGCGCCGACCCTCGACTGGGACGGCCCGGACCCGGCCTAGCCTTCCCGGCTCTCCCGGTTCTTCTGCGCCGCGCGCACCGCGTTCGCGTGCTCCTCGAAGCCGTCGTGCGAAAGGCCGGCGACCACCCCGTCCACATCCGCGGCGGAACGGTTCTGGCTGTACTTTGCCTTCGCCTCGATCCGCTTGATCAGCACCTCCACGCCGACGATCGCCCGCAGCTGACCGGCGATGAAGTCCTCCGGCGCGTCGGACACGGCCCACGGCCGCTCCCGCCCGGCCTCGTACTTCTCGGTCAGCCGCCGCACCAGCGACCCCACCCACTCCGGATCGTCGTGCACGACGAAGGTTCCGTGCACGTGGACGGTGAGGTGGTTCCAGGTGGGCACGACCCGTCCGTGCTCGGCCTTCGAGGCGTAGTAGGACGGCGTGATGTAGCCCTGCTCCCCGTGCGCGATCACCAGCGCGTCGCCGATCGCCGGGCGCTTCCACTGCTCGTTGTTCCTGGCCACGTGGCCGAGCAGCGCGCCGTGTTCGCCGCGCGTCGGATCGAACAGCAGCGGCAGGAAGGTGGAATCCATCCCGTCGGCGGTGATCGTGACGAGGTCTGCGGCGCCGAGATTCGTCAGCAGCTCGGCGACGGCGTCCTGCTCGAGCGCGAAGTGCGCAGGTACATACATGATCACATCGTACTTTGGGTGGCCAGCTCGGCGACAGGCTCGGCGACGATCTCGGGTGCGGGCTCGGAGGCGGCCTCGGGTGCGGGCTCGGGGACGGGCTCGACCGCCGGGTCCGGCGCCGCAGCCGGCCTGATCAGCAGCATCGCGGCGCACACCGCCATCGTCACGGTGATCGCGAGCAACAGGACGCGGTAGTCGACCACTGCGATCAGCCACGTCCCGGCCGCGATCGACAGCGACTGCGGGGCGAGCACCGCCATCGTCCAGGCCGAGTTCACCCGCCCCTGCAACGCGGACGGGGTGTGCACCTGCGCCGCCGTGCTCAGCCCCACGACCAGCCAGACCAGGCCGAACCCGTCGCCGATCGATCCGCACAGGCACAGCGCGGTCGAGTCGGTCATGTAGAACAAGGACGCGATCCCGAAGGCCCCGAGGGCCAGCCCGACCACCCGCGCCACGCCGAGTCGGCGCAGCAGCAACGAGGCGACCAGCCCACCGCCCGCCGCCGCGGCGCCCTGGACGGTGTTGAGCACGCTCAGGAACGCGGGCGAGCGATGCAAGCCCTGATCGACCACTGCGAAGATCACCGTCTCGGTCAGCCCGATGACCGCGAACGCACAGCCGGTCACCAGCGTGACCTGGAACAGCAGCGGCACCGAGCGGATGTGCCGGAAGCCCGCCGTCACCTCGGCACGGAAGGAGCTGCCGCGGCCGCCGTGATCGGCATGGTCCGCCCGCCGCTTGCCCTCATCCAGCCTGATCGTCACCAGTGCCACGATCGCCGCCACGAACGTGGCGCTGTCCAGGATCGCGACCACGCCGCCGCCCACCGCCACGAACAAACCCGTGCCGACCAGCGGCGCCGCGACGCGCAGGGCCTGGGTGACGCTCTGCAGCATGGCGTTGCCCGCGGCGGCCTGTTCGTCACCCAGCAGGGATTTGCGCAGTCCCGCGCCCGCGCTGCTCAGGATGCCGGAGGCGAGCCCGTACCCGAACGCGACCGCGTAGATGATCCACAGCTGGTCGCGCCCGTGCACGGCCAGCAGCGCGAGCACCACGACTCCGGCGACCGCGTTCGTCGCGATGAGCAGCGGCCGACGCCGCACTCGATCCGCCAACTGCCCGACGAGCGGGCCGAGGAAGGCCGGAAGCCCCAGCGCCAGGAAGACGGCGCCGGCCGCGGAGTCGCTGTTCGTCAGCTCCTTGGCCCAGATCCCGAGCATCAGGTAGAGCGCCGCGTCACCGAAGCTCGAAAGCGCCTGCCCCGCAAGCAGTCTGCGGAAGCGCGGATCCGCGAGCGGTCCGCTGCTCATATCGCGCCTTCACCCGAAGGCGGCACCGCCACCGTGGTCGCGCTGAACAGCCGCACGTGCTGCGCGCCCTCCGGCCGCAGCGAGGCGTCGGCGTCGCGCGCGGCGTACCGGTACGCGATCTCCGTCAGCTGCGTCTTGATCTCGCGCATCTCCTCGGCGGTCAGCCACATCGAGGATCCGAGGACGCAGCTCGCCTCGCGCCACTCCGGAGTCAGGCGACTGCGCTGCCGCGCACGCTGCCGGATCCGCCCGAACTCGTGCTCCAGGAACGCCTCCACCGCGGCCTCGGCGGCGAGTTCCCCGTCCAGGTCCAGGTCATCGCCGCCGATCCGCTGCTCCTGCCCGGTCAGCTGCCACGGCTTCTCCCGCCCCGAGCGGTCGGGAGATGCCTCGACGTAGCCGTACTTGGCCAGAATGCCCAGGTGGTACGCGCAGCTGGCCACGCTCTCCCCGGTCAGTTCCGCGCACCGCGTGGCCGTCGCGCTCCCCTCCCGCTCCAACACGTCCATCAGCGTCCACCGGAGCGGGTGTGCCAGCGCGCGCAGTGCCTGAGGGTCAGTACTCATGGCGCCAGCGTACGCGCTCAAGACTCCTTAATCAAGAAGTCTTGATTAAGGAGTCTTGTCCAGAAGAAACAGCAGGTCATCGCTCCAGGAGTCGAGAACCTCGCCATGCCCCTGCGCCCGCGCAGAGCGCTCGATCGCCGCGAAGAACAAGCGCTGCGTGCCCGGATCCGCGTCCGCCAGAATCCGTTCCATCCCGTCGAACAGCACCGGCGCCGCCCAGCACTCCCCGTCCAACGGCCGCTGCGCGAGCTCCCACTCCAGGTACTTGTTGTAAGGCCGGATGCGACGCTGCAGCGCGAAGGCCAAGGTCAGCAGCCAGGGAACGGTGTCCGCGGCATCGAGCCGAGCCGCCGCCAGCCGCCCGTCCCGATGGTTCTTCAGCGACCGGTACACGGAATTCGTATACGCATCCAAGTGATCGACGACCCGCCGACGGGCGTCCGCCTCGCTCAGCACCGCCTTGCGCACAACGAGCTCGCCGATCAACCCGCCGGCCCGGTCAAGCACCACCTGCGCTCCCACGAACGCATAGCCGTCCCACGAAGCCGGATGCGTCGGCATCGCATAGTCGTGGAACTCGGCAAGCCGAAGAACGTTGAGATCCAGCTGAGCCGAGCGAAAGCCGGAGAGCCCCAGGAGTGAGGCGGCGTCGGAGTCGGTGCCGGATGCGTCGTCGTCCTCGACCACGACGTAGACGTCGTAGTCCGACCGCACGGTAGCCATCCCCGCCCGAGCCGCCGACCCCGTGAGCACCACCCCCACCACGCGCGCGTCGTCGCCGGCGGCGCGCAGGAAGGCATCGAAGACACCGCGGGCCGACAGGCCGGCGGGAAAGGACTGCATGAAGTGATCGAGCGTCATGTGATCTTCCAAGGGTGAACCGCACGCAGGCAGAACGCCGCGCGCTGTCGGATGTCTGAACCCTCGCCGCGCGGCATCCCACCGCGCGATGGATCACTTCGTCACGCCGCCAGCGTAGACCGCCGGGCCACTGATATGACACAACGTCGAAGGCCCGGCCGGGAGATCATCTCCGGGCCGGGCCTTCGTACCGAGCGGGTGACGGGAATCGAACCCGCGCTGTCAGCTTGGGAAGCTGATGTTCTACCATTGAACTACACCCGCACGACCACCGTCCGTCACCGGTGAACCGGTGGCGACTGCGTGTTGCGCCCGCTCAGGTTAGCAGATTCGGGCGGCGGGATGGGAGCAGGTTGGGGGGCG
>NZ_JAGSOG010000290.1 GCF_018139695.1 Actinospica durhamensis
TCCCCCGCCCCGGTCGACCCGAAGAAGCGGAACGCGGACCCCGTGACCTCAGGATTTCCCGTCCACAGCCGAAACCACCACGTCGTGTCCTCCCCCGACTCGAACCCGTCATACGGCTCGAAGTCGCACCCCCTCGCGACGTCCGCCTCCTCGTCCCACTCCCACGAGAACCCGCTCGCGAAAGCCTCGGCCAGGGCAGCAGGAAACGTCAGATCATCCGGCAAGTCCGTCACGCCGCAAGCGTAGCCGCGGCGCGGACGCGGACGGCAGACGGACGACGAAGGGGAAGAACGGCCGGACCAAGGCCGAAGAACCAGCAGAGTCAGGGAGTCGGGGTGGCGGGATTCGAACCCACGGCCTTTCGCTCCCAAAGCGAACGCGCTACCAAGCTGCGCCACACCCCGGCGAGCGAAGCGTACCCGCTCCGACCCCCCTACCGCACCCGAGTTGCCGCACCCGCAATCCTGGCACGAGCCCGCGCCATCATGTGGCAAGATAGGCGTGCGCACGCGGACGTAGCTCAATGGTAGAGCCCTAGTCTTCCAAACTAGCTACGCGGGTTCGATTCCCGTCGTCCGCTCCACAGACCCCCTCACGTAGGGGGTCTTTTTGCTGGTCAGGGTGTGCCTCACGGTGAGGCACACCCTGACCAGCTTGTCTCATCAGTAGGCGTTCTTAGGCACGTTCGATCAGCCGTCGCGGGCTATACGCGGGCCAGAATGGGCCTCAGGCTTGACCGGGCTCCGACTCGTCCACCTGCGCCGACTCATCGTTAGGATCATCCGATTCGGCGCTCTGCGCGAGCTCTGTGGTCCACGCCTGAAGTTCCCGCTGGTACTTCTCCCGAGAGGCCTTACCCCCGCCGTAGAGCATCGCGGCGTAGTACTTCATCAGTACTTCGATGCTCTGGCCGACCCACCGGGCGATGTCGGCGGCCGGGACGCCGGCGGCAAGGGCGGTGGAGATGAAAGCGTGGCGGAGGTCATACGGGCGAGCAGCGAGCGGAGTCGCCGCCAACTCGCCGAGGGCGGGGCGCCGCGCGGCATGGAAGACACGCAGGTAGGTCGTCTTCGTCACCATGCCGCCGGGCAGACTCCGGCTGTGGAACAGCCGGCCATCGGGAGCAGTGCCGTACGTGCCCAGGTGGCGGAGCAAGATGATCGTCAGCTCGGGGCAGCAGGGCGCCACTCGCCCCTCACCCTCGGCCCGGTGCTTGAGGGATTTGCTCCCGGCCCGGACACCGCCGTCGGTCCAGCTACGGCTCGGCTGCGGGTTCGACTGGCTGACCCACAGCTCTCCCCAGGCGTCGAGCTTCGCCAGTTCTGCCTCGGTGTACTCACCGATCGGCTTGGCGAGCTTGGGCAGCCGCAGGTCGACGTCGCGGATATCGACAGCCTCAGCGGTGCGCAGGCCAGCGAGCAGCATGAGCGCGAAGAACGCCTCAAGGTGGGCCCCGGTGGCGTCCACGTCGCGGATGGCGCGCAGGAGGGCAGCGCCCTGGGCCGGGTTGACCACGCTGCGCGGGTCGACACCCTTCGCCACGTACGGCGCGCGAGCCTTCACCCGCCCGAGCGGATTGCCGGCCAGGTCACCGCTTTCGGCCGCGTAGTCAAGGAACTGGTGGAGGGTCATGCGCTTGCGGTTGTAAGTCGTTGCGGCGGCCGACTTCCCGTCGAGACGCAGCCCGATGGCGTCGAGGACCTGGCGCAGCGCGGCCGTCTCCTCGAGCTGGTCCATCGGCATCGAGTTCCGGGCGATCCACACGACGGCCTCCGCGTGGGCCTCGGGTGGCTCGGGGGCCTCCTTGCGGGCGTTGGTGTTGAAGGCCCAGTGAGTCAGAGCGAGCCGCAGACGCGCTGCCTCGGGCGCCCCCCGATCGGTGGCAACAGCGGCGCCCACGATGGTCGCCAGGGCGTCGGCGAACTGCTCCCGTGACTTCGGGGCCAGCTTGGCCCACTTCCCTGCGCAGAAGTCCACGGCGCGGCCGTAGACGGTCCACCGCTCCCGGTTGGCACGCGCCATGCTCAGCGGCAAGCCGCTGTCGACGTCGAAGGCCTCGCCGTTGCGCGCGGCGACGTTCAAGGCGGCACGGAAGCTCTCCGCGAGAGCCTTGGTCGCGAACGTCTTCGAGTGCTGCTTGGGCCCGACGACCCACCGGAGCTCGTATGTGATCCGGTCGTTCCTCTTGCGGGCACGAGGGTTCCAAATGCGGACGTCGAAGGTAGTCGGCAAAGCGGTTCTCCTCAGGCTGTGGACAGCAAAAAGGGCGCCCGCCGAAATCGGCGGGCGCCCGGGGCTGGGTGAGTTGACCTGCTACGCGGCGGCGGAACAGTCGTTGAGGAAGCGATCGAGGGCAGAGCGGCGCACGCGGATCGTGCCGCCGGGAAGCCGGACAGGCTTGGGGCCTTTGCCGGTCGCGAGCCAGCGGTAGAAGGTCGCGCGGGAGATGTGGAGTTCGGCGATGACGTCGGGGACGGTCAGCAACTCGTCGCGGGCCATGGACTGCCTTTCGGGACGTCAGCAGCCAGCGCAGCCCTGTCGGGGACTGCACAGGGCCGCTCGGAAGGGATCAGGGCGTGGGGGCGCGCGCGGGCGCAGTAGGGGCCTCTGACGCACTGACAAAACTGACAGAAATGATTTCTGTCAGTTTTGTCAGGCTGTCAGCGGGGGCCCACGTGGGGCGAGGGGCGGTCAGCCTTGGAACCAGCCGACCGGGGGCACCCACTCCGTCGGCATGTGGCAAACTGTGCCGACTCGAAGTCAAGGGGTGGAGCTGTCTATGCATCCTTCTATCGCTCAACTGGTCGAACTGATGCCACCGCCGGAGGATCGTGGGGTGTCGGTTGACTGGGGGTCCGTCGCGGCCGAGTGGCGTACGCCGCTCCCCACCGATTACCGCGAGTTCATTGACCTGTACGGCGGGGGCTCGATCAACGACTCCTTTCACTTCTGCGCACCAAGCGCGGAAGGGTACGCGCCGCCCTCGGCAACCACCCTCGCCACCGGAACGGAATTGGGCTTCGGGCTGTTCGGGGGAGATCCGGACGCCGAGGAAGAGGCGGCTGGGCGGATTTGCTGGGCGTTCGACGCTGGCGCCAATCACGCATACTGGGACACGACCGCTACGGATCCGGACCAGTGGACCGTGATGGTCCTGCACCGTTATGCAGAGTGGGAGCGGTTCAAGCTCGGCATGGCGGAGTTCATGGTTGCCTTCCTGACCGGCGCGATCCCCCAGCCGATGGCCTTGTTCGATCCCGGCGAACCGGTCTTCCAGCGCAGTCGCCTTTCAAAGTAACCTGCCACCCGTTCACTGGCTGGACTTGCAGAAATCACCTCCGCCAGTCCCGCCACGCCAGCAGCACATGCTTACTCGATCGCATACGGGTTGGTCTCATACTCCGGCGCCGGGGGTCGGCCTCGTCCGACGGTCGGCGCAGCGGGAACGCGGCGGATGTGCCCGTGCTGTTCGAGCAGGTTCAGGGCGGGGTCGAGGTCGGCCATCTTCGGGAACTTGGTGCGCGGCAGCCCGCGGTAGGCGTCGCGCGCGGTGAACCGGGCGGGTCCGGTGCGCTCGATCCAGTCGAGCACGGCCAGGGCGGGGGCTGTGGCCTCCTCTGTGGTCATCAGGCCGAACGCGATGAGCGCGTGGTCGGTGTAGTACTCGATCAGGGTGCTGGCCTGGGCCATGGTCTCAACCGAGATCGGGCGGAGGAACCCATCGTCAAGGTGTTCAGCGAGGTAGAGCAGGCCAGCGATGCGCACCATGGCGCCCACCGCTTTGCTGCCCCAGTCGCGCAGTCCGGCCAGCTCGGCGCCGTCGGCCATCATCGCCTCAAAGTCCTCACTCGCGGCCCGGCGCAGCTTGTCGGCTTCCGGGCTGAGAGCGAGGGTCACCGGCGCGGGCAACTCCCGGAGGGTGAGCAGCAGGGCGCGGAGTTTGATTGACCACGCGGCGTGCGCGGCGGGGTCAGCGGGTTCCGGGTCGGTCGCCCGCCTCCCGATCGCAACGTCCGGGACGGTGAACAGGAATCGGGCGAGCAGGCCGCGTCCGGCCGCGCCGGGGATGGCGGCTAGGTCAGAGAGCGCGGCGGGCTGGGTGCAGATGCCGAGGGTCAGGGCCGGGTGCTCGATCGTCTCCGGTGGGCGCCCGCGCCTGTCCACGCGGAGTGCGTCCCCGGCGTGGCCCTTGAGGAAGACGTTCATGTTCGGGCTGCCGGAGTAACGCCCGGCGATGACGTTGAATACCTCGGATTCCGCCGAGAGGATCGCGAGCGATCCGCCCTGTTCGGCGAGAATCGATGCCAGAGCCTCGGGTGTGACGTCGTCGACAAAGAGCCGCGGAATGGCCGGGACTGTGATTGCTTCGGCCGCCAGCGCGGCCTCGTGGGCCTCGAAGCGCGCGCCATCGCGTTCGGCGGCATTCGCCTTGGCCAACTGATCGGCAGCCCTCGCGGCGGCGTCCTCGGCGGCTTTCTTGTCCACTCGAAGCGTTGTGATCTCCGGCAACAGCTGCTCGACCAGTTCTCCCTCGGCGGCGGTGATGGGCGCAGTGAGGTTGGAGAAGACCGGCGACTTGCGGCTACCGGGCGCCAGAGCGGCGACCATGTACAGATTCACCGGTTCACGCCAACCGATCTCCGGGCGCACCAGAACCGACACGCGCCCGCCGGCCGCCGTCGAGATACACGCGAGGGCAAGGCTGGCGGCGAGGTCGGGCGGCGTCTGGGTATCGTGCGCCACCGCTTCGACCTTGGCACGGGTCCAGGACGGAAGTGCGGAGAGCGGAAACGCCGGTGCCACGGCTCGGCCGCTGCCGACCAGTGGAATCGGGACGTTCCAGCCACGAGGCGGGCGCGAGAGCACCGTCATGATCTCCCTTTCGGCAGCCGCCTTCAGATCGTCCTCGAACTCGGTACGGCCCATCTGAGCCAGGCGAATACCGAGGGAGACCAGGGCGCGAGAATAGGCCTTGTCCTTGACGATCTGGGCATAGTACGGACCGTTCGCAGCCGTGGGCACGGCCTCGATACACGTGTGGAGGTAGACGTGCCCGCCGACCTTCGCGAGCTCGGGTCCGAGAGCGTTCGCGGCGGCGACGACATCGGTGGGACTGCCCCGGTCCGCAAGTGCGAACAGCACGGCCAGGATGGTTTCGTGGGCCGGAACGTACATGTCCTCAGGCCCGATCAGATCACTGATCTCGGCGAGCATCGCGGGTCCGCCGAGAATGGCGGCGCCGATCACGGCGCGCTCAGCATCCGGATCGTGCGGCATCGCGTGCAGGTCGTCATAGTCGGGATGGGACTCGGCAACGGCGTGGAGGTGTCGGGCCACAGGGCGGCTCCTTCTTCCTCAGTTCGAGCATGGGACGGGCCCGGCGCGCGCGAATGAGCGCGGCCGGGCCCGTTGGGCAGTACGTGGGCCGATCAGTCCTCGTGATCGACGAAGCGGACGGTCAGGTAGCGGAACCGGAGCCTGGTCTTACCGCGGGGCGTGATGTCTCCGGAGTCCTCCAGGACCCCGAAGACGCGGGCGAGTTCGGCGACCGCGTCGGCGTTGTCCTCGGGCAAGGCGTGCAGCCGTATGCGCAGCATTGGCGGCCTTTCTGTCTCGGGCGGGCAGGGACGCGGACCTAGTGCATGTGGGAGAGGGAGGCGGCGATGGACTCGACCGCGTGGCGGATGACCGGGCCGGCCGGGGTGGTGGCGATGAACAGTCCGGCGAGGAACGCGATCAGGGCGTGGCCGAGGTGGTGCCCGGCCCATCGGATCGTCGCGACGGTGGCCACGGCGAACAGGAGCGCGAGCGAAACGACGACGTTCACGGGCATGACCTCTCTCCAGAACAGAACATGACTTGATTTCATCTACCTGTCACGCCAGGATCTGGCGCATGGGGAAGGCGAAGCGATTGGCATACGCACGCGCGAGCGTGCAGCCCGCAGAGTCGCTGCGGAGGAAGCTCACGGTGCTGCTCGGCGCTCTCGTCTGCGCGGCCCTCGGCGCCTGTCTCCTCGTGGGGGCCGTGTCGCAGGCACATACCGAGCTCGCGCTGCGTGATCACGGGGTCGACACGCAGGGGCGAATCATCGCGGTCGGGCAGGGCAGGATCTCGGAGTGCGAGGTGTCCTACCGGGATGTGGCCGGCGACGCGCATGAAGCATGGGTGGAGGGCGACTGCGGACACATGGAGGTCGGACAGGACGTCCCTGTGAAGTTCGTGGCCAGCAAACCCACGACGGTCGTCGCCGTTGGGGGTGCCCTGAGCCTGAACACGATCCTCATCGACTTCGCTCTTGGCTTGCTCCTGTTTGCGGCCGGCGTGGTGGGCGTCCTTTCGTTTGCCGGCGTTTTCGACAGGTGGCGTGCTCGTAGGTTGGGCCACCGATCGAGCGCCGCATAGCGGAACTGATCAGTTTCGCGAGCGACGGGCGGCCTTGCGTCGCTCGCGCTTGATGGCTCGGCGCGTCTCGCGCCGGGCGGCACGCTTGGCGTCTCGGACAGACGGGACGGGAAGGCGAGTACGGCGCCCGCGTCGGGCGAGGGCGGCACTGCCCCCGTAGAGCACGGGATAGATCGCCATGCCGAGGGCGAGGGTGTGCGTGTCCGGGCTCAAATGGACCTCCTGTCAGTCGAAGGTGCAGTGCGGCGCGCTTAAGGTGGCGCCATGGGAAATCGAGTGCGGCTTGCGACACCGCGCAACGGCGGCTGGGGCGTGATCCTGATGCGGCTGCCCGCTGGGATCGCGTCGCCCGTGAAAATGGCTAGGGACGCAGAATTCGAGCCGCTGGGGACCACCCAAGACGTCGTCGCTCGAATCAGCGAGGCCGCACCGGCTACGGAGTGGACGAACGTCGAATCGGGCACGGGCTGGATCTGGGCGCCGTCTTGGTCGATCGAGATCCTGCCGTCGGACCCGAACCCTGACGGCATGATCGAGTGGTTGCGGCTATTCGTACGCGGCCGCGGGGACGACGCCGTCGCACTGGCTGTGCGCCTGGCTGCTGCGCTGGGTTGCGTCGTGTTCGATGACGGCGGCGAGCCGGCGGTCATCTCAGGCGCCGACGATGCCGAGGGGTGGCGTGCTCACCAACGCGATTGCGAGCAGCCAGCCCGAGGCGACGAATTCGGCCAGTGCGGGCGCCTGCTGCCGGAGACGCTCTGGACCCCGTGACGGAGTTAGAGCGGGCCGAGCGGGTTAGGTTCGTAACTCGGCCGCGCACCCGCCCGGAAACGCCCTGATCAGCGCAAAGTTAGGAAGTTAGGCCGGTTCACGCAGCGTCGGCACGTCCCTCGGAAGCCCCGAAATCGGTGTTCCCGAGGGACGTGCCCCGGCTAACTTCACTCGGTGTCGTCGACCGGCCGGAGTGCCAGGGCCTTGCGGATCTCGGCGGGGTCGACGGGCCACCGGTTTCCGGTGGAGGCGAGCTTCACCCCGAGCGCGGCGAGCTGCTCGCGCAGCGCCTTGCCCGACAGGCCGGCGTACGCCTTGTATCCCGGGGCGAGGTCGCGCAGCAGCGGCGGCACATCCGCGACCGGGACGGGCTCAGTGCCGAGAACCTCGGCCAGGTCCACGACCAGATCCCTGACTACGTCCGTGTCGGCCTTGCGAGCGTTGGTGATGACGGCCTTGCGCTTGGCCTTGGCCCGCTCGGCGAGGGTGGCCGCGTCGCCTCCGCCTATGTAGTGCGTGCGCACGGTCACCGAGGACTGTCCGGGGACGAGCTTGACGCCTTCGCCCGCGACCACGAGCGTGCCCTTGTCCAGGCCCTGGCGCAGTTCGTGCGGGGCGACGCCACCGTTTGATGGACAACGCGGTGTGCGCGGCGGGGTCGGCCGGTTCCGGGTCGGTTGCCCGGCTGCCGATGGCGACGTCCGGGACGGTGAACAGGAATCGGGCGAGCAGGCCGCGTCCGGCCGCGCCGGGGATGGCGGCGAGGTCGGCGAGCGCGGCGGGCTGGGTGCAGATGCCGAGGGTCAGGGCCGGGTTCTCGATCGTCTCGGGCGGGCGTCCGCGCCGGTCCACGCGCAGGGCGTCTCCTGCGTGGCCCTTGAGGAAGACGTTCATGTTCGGGCTGCCGGAGTAGCGTCCGACGATGACGTTGAAGACCTCGGATTCCGCCGAGAGGATCGCGAGCGATCCGCCCTGCTCGGCCAGAATCGAGGCCAGTGCCTCGGGCGTGACGTCGTCGACGAACAGCCGCGGAATCGCGGGAACGGTGATGGCCTCGGCAGCCAACGCGGCCTCGTGGGCCTCGAAGCGCGCGCCGTCGCGCTCGGCGGGGTTCGCCTTGGCCAACTGGTCGGCCGCCCGCGCGGCAGCGTCCTCGGCCGCTTTCTTGTCCACCCGAAGCGTTGTGATCTCCGGAAGCAGGTTCTCGACCAGTTCTCCCTCGGCGGCGGTGATGGGAGCGGTGAGGCTGGAGAAGACGGGCGATTTCCGGCTGCCGGGCGGCAGCGCGGCGACCACGTACAGGTTCACCGGCTCGCGCCATCCGATCTCGGGCCGCACCAGGACCGAGACGCGCCCGCCGGCCGCCGTCGCCACCGCTTCGACCTTCGCGCGGGTCCAGGACGCAAGCGCGGACAGGGGGAACACCGGTGCCGCGCAGTGGGCACCGACGAGCGGAATCGGGAGGTTCCAGCCGCGCGGCGGGCGCTGGAGCAGGGCCGTGATTTCCCTTTCGGCAGCGGCCTTGAGGTCGTCTTCGTACTCGGTGCGACCCATCTGGGCCAGCCGGGTACCGAGGGCGACCAGGGCACGGGAATAGGCCTTGTCCTTGACGATCTGCCCGTAATACGGGCCGTTCACAGCCGTGGGCACCGCCTCGAGACACGTGTGGAGGTAGACGTGTCCCCCGACCCTCGCGAGGTCAGGCCCGAGGGCGTTCGCGGCGGCAACAACGTCGGTCGGCCGACCCCGGTCCGCGAGCCCGAAGAGAGCGGCGAGGATGGTCTCGTGGGCCGGGACGTACATGCCTTCCGGCCCGATCAGTTCACTGATCTCGGCGAGCGTCGCGGGTCCGCCGAGGATGGTGGCGCCGATCACGGCGCGCTCGGCATCCGGGTCGTGCGGCATCGCGCGGGAATCGTCCTGGTCGGGATACGGGTCGGTGACGGCGTGGAGGTGGCGGGCCATGGGACGGCTCCTTGTGCCTCAGCTCGAGCATGGGCCCGGCCGCGCAGGACAGCGCGGCCGGGCCCGTGGGTCTCTCGTGGACCGGATCAGTTCTCATGGTCGAGGAAGCGGACGGTCAGGTAGCGGAATCGGAGCTTGGTGCGACCGCGGGGCGTGATGTCCCAGGAGTCCTCCAGGCTCGAAGACACGGGCGAGCTCGGCGACCGCGTCGGCGTTGTCCTCGGGCAGGGCGTGCAGACGTATGCGCAGCATCGGCGGCATTTCTGTCTCGGCCGGGCAGGTATGTGGGCCTAGTGCATGTGGGAGAGGGATGCGGCGATGGACTCGACTGCGTGGCGGATGACCGGGCCGGCCGGGGTGGTGGCGATGAACAGCCCGGCGAGGAACGCGATCAGGGCGTGGCCGAGGTGGTGCCCCGCCCAGCGGACCGTGGCGAGCGTGGCGACCACGAACAACAACGCAAGGGAGACAACAACGTCCAAGGCGATGGCCCTTTCTGGAATGGAAACGGCTCACCGCGCGGGTGCGTGGTGAGCCGTGTCAGCTACTGATCAAATCGGACTGGCGAAATCCCGTGGTGGGCGGATGAAGGCCGATGCTGTACTCAGCGCATGACATTGAGCGTGCATGTGTTCACGAGCGGTCCGGACGGGGCCATGGAGTTTCCCGTCGACGAGCCGCACGGCCGGACTCTGGCTGGGTTCGAGTCGTGGCGCCGCACGGTGTGGGGCTCCGAGCGTGTGCGCGCTCTTGGCGCGGCCTACTTCCCGCGCCTAGCTCATGAAGATCTTTACATCGAGCCAGGACTTGTGGTCGAGCTCCAGCGCGAATGCGCGCTGTTGCGGGCGAACCTACAGGTCGTAGCTGGCGGCCTAGATTCGGAGAATCCTCCAGCGGCGGTAACGGTCTTCCCTGGCGGCCAGGTCGCCGATCCGCAGAATCCTGATGGTGGATTCGTGGCGATCGTTTCCCAACGTCTAGCAAACATTGAATCGGCAGTGGCCCAGGCCTTACTGGGCGTTTGAGCATGGTATTTCGTCCGAACATGGGGTATGTCGGGTGCGGTGTTCGTCCGGTTCGTGCGCCTTGCCGGTAAGTGCACCCCGCGGTTCGGGCGGATGGCTGTCTAGTTTGCTATG
>NZ_JAGSOG010000291.1 GCF_018139695.1 Actinospica durhamensis
CCCCGTCCCCAGGGCGGTCCCCGTCCCGGCGGCGAGGCCCGCGGCGAGGGCGGCTCGGTGCCCGGCGCGCCGCGTCCCGGCATGCCCCCGCGTCCGGCGGCCCCCCGCCAGGGCGGCGGCGGCCCCGGCGGCCCGCGTCCCAACCCGGGCATGATGCCCAACCGTCCCGGCCCGTCCCAGGGTGGCGGCGGACGTCCCGGTGCACCGGGCGGTCCGCGTCCCGGCGGCGGCCAGGGCGGCCCCGGCCAGCGTTCCGGCGCTCCCGGCGGTCCCCGTCCGGCCGGCGGTCCGCCGCGTCCCGGCGGCGGTCCCCGTCCCGGTCCCGGCGCGGGCTTCGGCCCCCGTCCCGGCGGCTTCGGCGGCGGCCCGAGCGGCGGCCCCGGCGGCGGCGGTGGTGGCGGTGGCGGCTTCGCCGGTCGCCCCGGCGGCGGCGGTGGCGGCGGCCGTGGCGGTCGCGGTGCCGGCACGCAGGGCGCCTTCGGGCGTCCGGGCGGTCGCGGCCCGGCCCGTGGACGCAAGTCCAAGAAGCAGCGCAGGCAAGAGTTCGACAACATGCAGGCCCCGTCGATGGGCGGCGCGATGCTGCCCCGCGGCAACGGACAGGTCGTCCGGCTGCCGCGCGGCTCCTCGCTGATGGACCTGGCCGAGAAGATCGGTGCCAACCCGGCCGCGCTGGTGCAGGCCGCCTTCTCGATCGGCGAGATGGTCACCGCGACCCAGTCGGTCAGCGAGGAGATCCTGCAGCTGATCGGCTCGGAGATCGGCTTCGAGATCCAGATCGTCTCGCCCGAGGAGGAGGACCGCGAGCTGCTCGGGTCCTTCGACATCGAGTTCGGCGAGGACGAGGGCGACGACACCGACCTGGCCCCGCGGCCCCCGGTGGTCACCGTCATGGGCCACGTCGACCACGGTAAGACCCGCCTGCTGGACGCGATCCGGAAGGCGAACGTGGTCGCGGGCGAGGCCGGCGGCATCACCCAGCACATCGGTGCCTACCAGGTAGCGGCCGAGGTGGCCGGCACCGAGCGGCGCATCACCTTCATCGACACCCCGGGCCACGAGGCGTTCACCGCCATGCGTGCCCGCGGTGCCAAGGTGACCGACATCGCGGTGCTCGTGGTCGCGGCCGACGACGGCGTCAAGCCGCAGACGATCGAGGCGCTCAACCACGCCAAGGCGGCCGAGGTGCCGATCGTGGTGGCCGTCAACAAGATCGACAAGGAGGGCGCGGACCCGCAGAAGGTGCGCGGCCAGCTCACCGAGTACGGCCTGGTGGCAGAGGAGTACGGCGGCGACACCATGTTCGTCGACATCTCCGCGCGGGAGAACATCGGCATCGAGGAACTGCTCGAGGCGGTCGTGCTGACCGCGGACGCGTCCCTGGATCTGAGGGCCAACCCGAACCAGAACGCCGAGGGTGTCGCGATCGAGGCCCACCTGGACCGCGGCCGCGGTGCCGTGGCCACGGTGCTGGTCCAGCGCGGAACGCTGCGCGTGGGCGACACCATGGTCGTCGGCGACGCGCACGGTCGCGTCCGGGCCATGCTGGACGAGAACGGCAACAACCTCGAGGTGGCGGACCCGTCCCGTCCGGTGCAGGTGCTGGGTCTGACCTCGGTGCCCGGTGCCGGTGACACCTTCCTGGTGGTCGAGGAGGACCGCGTCGCCCGGCAGATCGCCGAGCGCCGTTCGGCCCGCGAGCGCAACGCGCTGCTCTCCCGTCGTCGGGTGCGCGTGTCCATGGAGGACCTGGAGCGCGCCCTGAAGTCGGGCGACATCCAGCAGCTCAACCTCATCATCAAGGGCGACGTGTCCGGTTCGGTCGAAGCCCTCGAGGACGCCCTGCTCAAGCTGGACGTCGGCGACGAGGTCGACCTGCGGATCATCCACCGCGGCGTCGGCGCGATCACCGAGTCGGACGTGGACCTGGCGCTGACCAGCGACACGATCATCATCGGCTTCAACGTCCGGGCCGACGGCCGTGCTCGGACGAAGGCCGACCGCGAGGGCATCGAGATCCGCTACTACTCGGTCATCTACCAGGCGATCGAGGAGATGGAGGCGGCCCTCAAGGGCATGCTCAAGCCGGAGTACGAGGAGGTGCAGCTCGGCACCGCGGAGATCCGCGAGGTCTACCGCTCCTCCAAGTTCGGCAACATCGCGGGTACCCTGGTCCGCTCGGGTCTCATCCGCCGCAACGCCAAGGCCCGGCTCATCCGGGACGGCGCGGTGGTCGCGGAGAACCTGCAGATCGACTCGCTGCGCCGGTTCAAGGACGACGCCACCGAGGTCCGCGAGGGCTACGAGTGCGGTATCGGCCTCGGCTCGTACAACAACATCCAGGTGGACGACGTCATCGAGACCTACGAGATGCGCGAGAAGGCTCGCTCGTAAGGTCCCGGGCGCGGGGCCCCCGTACGCGGGGCTGCCATCCGCGGGATAAGCCGTTGTCTCCCGCAGGCCCGGTATGCAAGTCTCTTGCATGCCGGGCCTGCGGGCCCTGGTATTCCACCCCCCTCACCTCCCCTCGGCTGGGTCAAGCCCTGATGCCTGTGTCCGACGGCGCCGTGTTCTCCGGAACGCTGAAGATCGACGTATTGTTGGGCGAGGTGCACTCGCTCAAGCAGAAGCGGGCGCTGGTCAAGCCCGTACTGGCCGACCTCAACCGGCGGCCCGGAGTGGGCGCGGCGGAGGTGGCGCTGCAGGATCTCCACCGACGCGCCGTGATCGGCGTGGCCGTCGTGGCGGGCACCCACCATCGGGTGATAGAGCTTTTGGACGATTGCGAGGGCGCGGTGTCCTGGCGGCCCGAGCTCGAGGTGCTCTCGGTGCACCGCCGCGTCCGCAGCGACGAAGACGACTGAGAATCGAAGGAGCGGATCATGGCGAACAGCACGCGCACGGCGAAGCTGGCCGACCGGATCAAGGTGGTGGTCGCCGAGACCTTGAAGACGAAGATCAAGGATCCGCGTCTCGGGTTCGTCACCATCACCGACACCCGGATCACCGGGGACCTGCGGGAGGCCACGGTCTTCTACACCGTCTTCGGCGACGAGGAGGAGCGGGCCGCCTCGGCCGCCGCGCTCGAGTCCGCCAAGGGCATCCTGCGCAGCGAGGTGGGCCGGCAGACCGGGGTGAAGTTCACCCCCACCCTGGCCTTCATCCTGGACGCGATCCCCGAGGGCGCCCGGCAGATCGACGACCTGCTCGCCCGCGCCGCGGCCGAGGACGCCCGGGTGCGCGAGATCGCCGAGGGCAAGACCTTCGCCGGCGAGGCCGACCCGTACAAGGCGCCGCGCTCGCTCGAGGACGAGGACGACGAGGCAGACGACGAGGACGAGCGTTGAGCCGTCGGCCCAAGGCCTATGCGGACCGTCCGGCCCCGCCGGACGGTCTGGTCATCGTGGACAAGCCCGGCGGCTGGACCTCGCACGACGTGGTCGGCAAGATGCGCCGGCTGGTGGGCACCCGACGGGTCGGCCACGCCGGCACGCTGGACCCGATGGCCACCGGCGTTCTCGTGCTCGGCGTGGAGAAGGCCACCCGGCTGCTCGGGCACCTGACGCTGACGCGGAAGGAGTACGAGGCGACCATCCGGCTCGGCCAGGCCACCGTCACCGACGACGCCGAGGGCGAGGTCACCACGCAGGCGGAGCCGGCCGCGGTGGCCGCCGTCACCGACGAGGCCGTGGCCGCCGGGATCGCCGTGCTCACCGGTGAGATCATGCAGCGGCCCTCGGCCGTCTCGGCGATCAAGGTGGACGGCGTGCGTTCCTACGCCCGCGTCCGCTCCGGCGACGAGGTCAAGCTCCAGCCGCGCCCGATCACCGTGTACGCGTTCGAACTCCTCGGCGCCCGGCGCGGCGAGGGCGTATTCGACCTCGACGTCCGGGTGGAGTGCTCCAGCGGCACCTACATCCGCGCGCTGGCCCGCGACCTCGGCGAGGATCTCGGCGTGGGCGGGCATCTGACGGCGCTTCGGCGCACCCGGGTCGGTCCCTACACGCTGGCCGACGCGGCCGAACTCGGAGCACTCACCGCACTCGCCGAGGCGGGTGAATCGGTGCCGGTACTGCCGATCGCGGACGCCGCGGGCGCCGCGTTCCCGCGTTACGACGCGGACGAGGAGCAGGCGCGGGCGATCGCGCACGGCGGTCCGCTGCCCGCGCGCGGCCTCGGCCCGGGCCCGATCGCGGTGTTCGCGCCGGACGGGGCGTTCCTGGCTCTGGTCGAGGAGCAGGGCCGGCGCTGCAAGCCGATCGCCGTGTTCGTCTGAACCGGCCCCGTCCGTCCCCCGATGGTGGTGCGTGCCCCGCGGCTTCTACTGCGGCGGGGTGCTCCACGGGTCGTTCGACTGCTGCTGCGTCCCGTCCCCGGGCTGGCCCGGCATGATGCCGCCCTGACCCGGCATCTGCGGGTACTGCGCGGGCGGGTAGCCCTGCGGCGGGTACGGGTAGGGGTAGCCGGGGACGGCGAACTTCTGCGGCCGGAAGAACGCGGCGTTGCTCTTGTGCCAGAACATCACCAGCGCGTACAGCCCGACCGCCACGGTCAGCCAGCTCAGGATCGTCCCGGCCACCGGCGTGTGGATCGAGGCCGTGGTGCTGGTCGAGCCTGACCTCTCGCTGGCGCTGTAGCTGAAGCCGCCGGCGAGCGCGGAGAGCACCGATATGCCGAAGAAGACCGAGCTGAGCACGCGGGCCCAGTTGCGCCCCGACTTGATCTTCCACGCCATCCACAGCCACAGCAGCGTCCCGAGCAGCCCCCCGACGACCACCGCGGCGATGTCGATGTTGACCGCCGTGTTGATCGTGCTCGCGCTGTAGCCGGGCAGTTCCTGGCGCACCTGGGTGCGGATGTCGCCGATCTCGGTGAACGTGACGAGGATGTCCACCACGCTCAGCGCGGCGCCGCCGAGGATCGCGTAGTACGAGCGCAGCGCCGCCTGCGGGATCGGCGGGCGCTGCGGCAGGCCGTACACCGGCTGCATCGGCATGACCGGATAGGGTCCGGGCGGCTGGTAGGCCATGAGTGCATTCCCCTCCTCGAGGGCGCCGAGCCGACGCCCCGTTTGATACGCGCAGGCCATCGTAGGCCTGGCGGTAGGTTCCCGCCAGCACTCCGCACGCGCCTTCGACGGGCCCGGTACGGATCACACCGCCGGATCTGGCACGCTTGGACTGTGAGCGGACAGCGGGATGCGATGCAGCGGTGGGACAGCCTGGCCGAGGTGCCCTCGGACTGGGGGTCCTCGGTCGTCACCGTGGGCTTCTTCGACGGAGTGCACCACGGCCATCGGCGGGTCGTGCGCAAGGCGGTGGAGCTCGCCCGCGAACGCGGCGCGGCGGCCGTCGTGCTGACCTTCAGCCCGCACCCGAGCGAGGTGGTACGCCCGGGCACGCACCCGGCGCTGCTGACCACCCCCGCCCACCGGGCCGAGCTGATGGCCGAACTCGGCGTGGACGCGGTGCTGGTCCTGCCGTTCACGGTGGAGCTGTCCCGGCTGACCCCGGCCGAGTTCGTCGAGCAGGTGCTGCTGGAGCGGCTGCACGCGGCGGCCGTGGTGGTGGGGGAGAACTTCCGCTTCGGGCACAAGGCCGCCGGCACCGTGGCCGTGCTCACCGAGCTCGGCGCCGAACTCGGCTTCGACGTCGAGGGGCTGGCCCTGGCCGCCCCGGAGGAGGGGGAGGAGTCCCGCTTCTCGTCCACCGACGTGCGCCGGATGGTGCTGTCGGGCGACGTGGAGACCGCGGCGCTGCGCCTGGACCGTCCGCACCGGGTGGAGGGCACCGTCGTGCACGGCGCCAAGCGCGGCCGCGAGCTCGGCTTCCCCACCGCGAACGTGGACTCGCCGCCGCACTCGGCGATCCCGGCGGACGGGGTCTACGCCGGCTGGCTGCTGACCGGCGAGGAGCGGCTGCCGGCCGCGATCTCGGTGGGCACCAACCCGCAGTTCGAGGGCGAACACCGCACCGTCGAGGCGTACGCGCTCGACCGCACCGACCTCGACCTCTACGGCCGGCACGTCGCGGTCGACTTCGTCGCGCGGGTGCGCGGCCAGGAGAAGTTCTCCGGCATCGCAGAGCTCATCGAACGCATGAACCAGGACGTCGCGAAGGCCAGGGTCCTGCTGGCCGAGTAGCCCGGCCCCCGCCGGGTCCGCTATCGTGACCGACATACGGGTTCGTATCCACCGTATGACCACGGTGGGACTGGGGCGGGAAAGACGGACGGCATGGCGGAGAGCTACGACCAACTGCTGGAGCGCACCGAGTCCTGGTTCGTACGGCGCGGATTGCCCTACTTCATCGAGGATCGCAAGGCCACCGAGGACGTCTTCACCAGTGCTCTGCCACTGCTGCTGGTGTACTTCGTGGCCAACCTGATGGTGGTGCTCTCCCTGCACCTCACCGCCCCGCAGCGGATCGGCGGCGCCACGCTCGGCGTGCTGCTGCTGGCACTGCTGTACATGGTGCGCAACATGTTCAAGGGCGAGAAGGCGGTCGGGCTGCCCAGCCAGATCAACTGGTTCGAGCTCGGCGGATTCGTCGCGATCCCCCCGATCGTCGCGTACGTCGCGCGGCACCGGATCAGGGACGCGCTGATCGACCTCGGCGTCGACGTCGGCGTCGTGCTGCTGATCTACGTGGTCGCCTCGGCGCTGCTCCCGCTGGCGAACTGGGCCTTCCGGCGCACCTTCCAGGAACTCGGCGAGGTCTTCGATCTCGCGGCCCGCGCGCTGCCGCTGGTGTTCCTGTTCAACAGCTTCCTGTTCATCAGCGGCGACGTGTGGGAGTTCGCCGGCGGCGAGAGCATGACCTCGGCCCGACTGTCGGGCGTGGTGGGCCTGTTCGCCGTGTTCACCGTGCTGTTCCTGCTCTACCGGCTGCCCGAAGAGGTCCAGCGCGTCGCAGCCCACGATGACCGCACCACCATCGTCGAGGCCTGTAAGGCGACTCCGATGGACGGCGTGATCACCGAGGTGGTCCTGCACGAGGGCGCGCTCCCGCTGAGCCGGGCGCAGCGCGTTAATGTCCTTATGGTGCTCTTCGTCGGCCAGATCCTGCAGGTGGTGCTGCTCGGCGTGCTGGTGTTCCTGTTCTTCATCGGCTTCGGCCGCCTGGCGATCACCCCGGCGCTCATCAACGAGTGGACGAAGAAGCCGGAGAACTACAACTACCCGGTCACGCTTTTCGGCAACAAACTGTCGGACTACATCGGCATCGGCATCGACCACCGGCTCTGGCAGGTCTCGGTCTTCCTGGGCGCGGTCTCAGCCTTCTTCTTCGCCATCTCCTCGATGACCGACGAGGCGTACAAGGCCCAGTTCTACGCCCGGATGAACCGCGAGCTCGAGACCGCGATCCAGGTCCGCCGCGTCTACCTGGCCCTCTACGAGCGCCGCTACTCCGTCGAGAGCGAGCTGAGCGCCTCCGGCGTCCACTTCAAGCACATCGACACCGCGCACACGGCCCTGGCCCGGATGACCGTGCCGCGGCTGCTCGAGGCCGAGGCGGCCGTCCAACACGAGCTTCATCTGCACGAACATTCCCACCATCCGCACCCTCCGACGCGGCAGCACCCCGTGGACGAGCCGCACGCGGATTAAGCTGGCGTCATGAGCCAGTCTGCGCACGAGTACGAGACCGAAGCGACCAGGGCCGCGTCCGCCGGCACGTCCGCCGACGCCGAGACGGCGTACGGCGAGGTGGTCGGGTTCCTCACCGACCTCATCCGGATCGACACCTCGAACCCGGTCAAACCCGAGCGCCCGGCCGCCGAGTACGTCGCGGAGAAGCTGGCCGAGGTGGGCCTCGAACCGCAGATCTTCGAGTCCGAGCCCGGCCGCGCCTCGGTCGTCGCGCGGATCGAGGGCACCGACCCGTCCGCCGACGGCCTGCTCGTGCACGGCCACCTGGACGTGGTCCCGGCCGACCCGGCCGACTGGAGCGTGCACCCCTTCGCCGGCGAGGTGCGCGACGGCCTGGTCTGGGGCCGCGGCGCCGTCGACATGAAGGACATGGACGCGATGACCCTCGCGGTGGTGCGCCGGATGCTGCGCGAGGGCCGCCGCCCGCGCCGCGACGTCGTGCTGGCCTTCCTCGCCGACGAGGAGGCGGGCGGCAACTTCGGTGCGAAGTTCCTCGCCGCCAAGCACCCGGGGCTGTTCGCCGGCTGCACCGAGGCCGTGAGCGAGGTCGGCGGGTACTCCATGGAGATCAACCCCGGGCTGCGGCTGTACCTGATCGAGACCGCGCAGAAGGGCCTGGCCTGGATGCGGCTGCGCGCCGCCGGCCGGGCCGGACACGGCTCGATGATCAACGACGACAACGCCGTGACCGCCCTCGCCGCCGCCGTCGCCCGCATCGGCACGCACGAGTTCCCGGTCACCCTCATCCCCACCGTGCGCGACTTCCTTGCCGAGGTCTGCGACGCGATGGGCATCGACTTCGACCCGGCCGAGCCGGAGCAGGCCGTGGCCAAGCTCGGCCCGCTGGCCCGCTTCATCGGCGCCACGCTGCGGCACACCGCGAACCCGACCATGTTCAACGCCGGCTACAAGACCAACGTCATCCCGGAGCGGGCCGAAGCCGTGATCGACGGCCGGTTCCTGCCCGGCGGCCAGGAGGAGTTCCTGGCCCTGATCGACGAGCTGGCCGGCCCCGACGTGGTCAGGGAGAACATCCACCTCGACCGCAGCGTCGAGTCCCCCTTCGCCGCGCCGCTGGTGGAGACGATGCTCGCCGCCCTCAAGGCCGAGGACCCGGCCGCCCGCACCGTCCCCTACTGCCTGTCCGCCGGCACCGACAACAAGACCTTCGCCGACATGGGCATGACCGGCTACGGCTTCGTCCCGCTGAAGCTGACCCCGGACCTGGACTTCGCCGCCATGTTCCACGGCGTCGACGAGCGCGTGCCGATCTCAGCCCTGGACTTCGGCGCCCGCGTCCTGGACCGCTTCCTGATGTCCGCCTGACACCAGCGCGCCGCTCGTCGCCCGCCGCTCGGCCCCGCCACGCACATACGTACGGCCCGCCCGCTGAACTCCAGCGGCCGGGCCGTACGCATCACGTGTCCTGCATCACGCGGTCGGCCTGCCATCCCCGCCCGCTCTTCTCAGCACTCGGCACTCGGCACTCGGCACTCAGCACTCGGCACTCAGTGCCCAGCCCTCAGTCCTCAGTCCTCACTCGTCAGTTCTCAGTACGGCCGCATCCCTCGGGTCGAGGTGAACCCCTCCGCGACATGCGCCGCCAACTCGAGGTACGCGTCCGCCGTCGCAGGCCGGAGATACTCGAGGTCGATCTCCGCGCCCGTGGCCAGGTGCGAGTCGTACGGAATCGTCACCACCGCCCGGCACCGCGCCGCGAAGTGCGCGATGAGCTGCGACAGGTCGATCTCCTTCGACGAGGGCCGCACCGCCGAGATGACCGTGATCGAGCGGCGCACCAGGTCCTCGAACCCGTGCGCGACCAGCCAGTCCAGCGTGGTGGAGGCCGAGTTGCCGCCGTCCACGCTGGGCGTGGAGACCACGATGAGCTGGTCGGCCATCGTCAGCACGCCGCGCATGGCGGAGTAGAGCAGTCCGGTGCCGGAGTCGGTGAGGATGATCGAGTACTGGTTCTGCAGCGCCTCGATGATCCGCCGGTAGTCCTCGTCGTTGAACGTGGTTGAGACGGCCGGGTCGACGTCGTTGGCGAGGATCTCCAGCCGGCTCGGCGCCTGCGAGGTGAACCGCCGCATGTCGACATAGCTGCGGATGGAGGGAAGCGCCTGCAGCATGTCCCGGATCGTGGCTCCGGTCTCCCGCCGCACCCGCCGCCCCAGCGTCCCCGCGTCAGGGTTCGCATCCACCGCGATCACCCGGTCCCCCCGGTTCCACGCGAGCGTGGCCCCGAGCGCCGTGGTGGTCGTCGTCTTGCCCACGCCTCCCTTGAGCGAGATCACCGCGATCCGGTGGCACCCGAACAGCGGCGTGCGCACCCGCTCGAGCAGGTCATTGCGATACGCCTCGATCTTCCCGGGCCCCGGCTTGAGCAGCCCGCCACTGGCCGAACGCACCGTACGCCGCCACCCCGTCTTCGCGACCGGCTCGGCCTTGCGTACCAGCCGCTCCGAGCTCAGCTCCTGCGACGCCTGGAACCCCAGCGGCGTGGCCAGCCCCGAGCC
>NZ_JAGSOG010000292.1 GCF_018139695.1 Actinospica durhamensis
GACCGACACCGCCCACGCCCCGCGTCCCGAGCCGGGCGCCCTCGACGTGCTCGTGCTGTGCGCCTCGCGCCGCGCCGGCTCGCTCAACGGGCATCTGGCCGAGTTGGCCGCGCGCACCATCGAAGCCACCGGCCTCAAGACGCGGCAGGTCAACATCAAGGAGGTCGACACCCCCTCCTACGACGACGACTCCGAACACGCCGGGGGCCTGCCGCCCGGCGCCGAGGAGTTCGCCGAGTTGCTGCGCGCGGCCAACGCGCTGGTCATCGCCTCGCCGGAGTACAACGCGTCGATGCCTGGAATGCTCAAGAACCTGATCGACTGGGTCTCGCGATTGCGCCCGCAGCCGTTCAACGAGCTCCAGACGCTGCTGATGTCCGCCTCGCCGTCGATGTCGGGCGGCAACCGCGGCCTGTGGGCGCTGCGCGTGCCGCTGGAGCATCTCGGCGCCCGCGTCTACCCGGACATGTTCTCGCTCGCCCAGGCGCACACCGCGTTCGGCGCGGACGGGCGGATCGCCGACGCGACGCTGCAGGCCAGGTTCGAGGGCAACGTGCAGAACTTCGTGCAGCTGGCCGAGGCGGCGGTGCACTACCCGTGCGCGAAGAAGGCCTGGGTGGAGTTCCTCGGCGAGCGGGCCGAGTTCGAGGGCGCCGAGGAGCAGCTCGACCGGTGACGGACGCGGCGGCGTGCAGGTACGCAAGGCGCGGAAGGCGCGGTGCGCGCGAGGGCGCGAAAGCGGTGGCCGTGCGCACCCGCCGCCAGGGGTCTGGGACGGCGGGTGCGCACGGCCACCGCGTGTCGTACGAGGTCACAGGTGCTGGTGTTCGTCCCTGCGCACCCCGTGCTCGTCCATCCGCGGGTCGTCCATCCGCGGCTCGGAGTGGGACCCGGAGCGGCCCACCTCGGTGGCGGCGTTCGGCGTCCATTCGGGTGAAACCCGCCGCTCCTCGGCTCCCGTCGCCACGTGCTTGCGCCGCCTGGACGCCGCCACGACCGAGCCGAGCAGCATCAGCGCGCCGCCGGAGAACGCCAGTGGCGGACCGGCCCCGACGAGCGTGGCGTGCAGACCGGGCACGGTCTGCGCCTGCCGCAGGCCCCACAGATAGACCGCGGTGATCGTCACCAGTCCGGCCAGCGCCCACAGCCAGCGCCAGCCCACGATGACCCCGGCCAGCACCAGCACCGCGGCCACCGCCATCGGGATCAGGATCGAGCCGGCGGTGCTCGAGCTCTGCAGGGTCATCTGGTTGAACAGGTCCTGGATTCGGATGTCCGTGCCCTCGCGGCTCCCGTACCAGGTCAGGAACACGCTCCAGAACGCGATGATCGCGCCGCACACGGCGAGCAGCGCGCCCGTCATCCAGCGGGTCATCCTGAGCATCGACCTCATCGCTTTTCTCCCTTCGCGGGAACGGCCGCCGGGACCGGTCGGGCCCCGGCCCGCCGCCTCACCGGTTGGCGCCGAGCAGCCTGGCCACCTGCTGCTTGACCTGATCGATGTCGAAGCCCTGATGTTCCTTCGGCACCTCGCCCTCGGGCGTGAGTTGGTCCACGGCTCCCGGCAGCACCTTGGCCATGCCGTCGGCCGCCTCCTGCGGACTGACACCCGCCTGCGCGGCGAGCGCGTCCACCTGCTCCCGGCCGAGTGCGTCGCTCACCTGCTCGCCGCTGACCGGTGCGTTCTTCTCCTGCGGGGACACCCAGGACTTGACCTGGTCCCCGAGGCCGCCCTGCTTGAGCTTCTCGAGCAGGCCGCCGACGCCGCCCTGGGCGCTGACCATGCCCATCACGGCCGGAGCGAGCTTGGCGACGACGGCCCCGGCCTGGCCGGCCTGCCCGCCCTTGCCGCCGAGCAGCCCGCTGAGCATGGCCAGGAGGTCCGGCTGCCGTGGAGCGGCCGCTGCCTCCTGGCCAGCCTGGTCCGCCGGCGGCGGCTGAGCCTGCCGCTCCTGTTCGGCCTGGGTATCGCTCATCGGATCACTCCTTCGGTCTACCCCTCGTCCCAGCCTGCCTCAGCAGGACCGGACCGGCGACCCGGGAGCACGGAGCGGCTGCTCAGCCCAGTGGGTCGTCCTTGCGCCTGAGCCACTTCCACACGGTGAAGTTCACCGCGCCGAGCGGGATCGGCACGACGAAGGTGAGCGCGCGGGCGAGCAGGATGGCCGCGGCGATCCGGTCGGTGACCGCGGAGTTCTCGCCGGACCCGAGGTACTCGGTGAGCCCGACCTCGGTGATGCCCAGGCCGCCGGGGGTGATCGGGATCGTGGTCAGCAGCCGGATCAGCGCGTATCCGGCGAAGGACTTCTCCCAGGACACCTCGGCCGCGCTCACCCCGAGCGCGCGCAGGCAGGCCAGCTGCACCAGCCAGCCGGCCAGGTCGCTGGCCAGGGTCGAGATGCTGATCAGCCAGCCGCGGCTGGCCAGCAGGTGCGCGGCGCGGTGCTTGAAGTCGAGGAAGCCGCGCTCCACGTGCTGCGGCCCGGTGCGGTGGAAGAGCCCGGTCAGCCAGTCCATGAACCGCTGCGCCAGCCGCCCGAGCGCGGCCATGAACCCGTCGCTGTGCAGCGCCGCGATCACCGCGCCGAGCGCGGTGAGGAACACGGCCGTGCCGAGGACGGTGGCGAGCACGAGCGAGTGGTTGGCCGACCCGACCGCCGAGAGCGCGATCAGCGCGACCGCGGGCGTGCCGAACTTGGCGAACTGGCTCCACAGGCCGGACACCAGTGTGTAGAGGGTGAACTGCTCGCCGCTGAAGCCCCAGGCCGAGGCCATGTTCCAGCTCACGCCCAGCGCGATGGCCCCGCCCGCGGGCACGGTGTTGGCCACGGCGGTCGAGGACAGGTTCATCGCGGCCGCGCGCGGCAGGCTCAGGCCGGGCAGGCAGGTGGTGATGAACCACCAGTTCACCACCAGGTTGACCACGGTCACCCCGACCAGCGTCAGGATCCACGGCGCGGTCATCGAACTGACGTCGCGCCAGGCCGCGCCGTACGAGGCGATGCGCGGGAAGATGAACGCGAACACGGCCACGATCACCGCGACCGCGAGCGCCTGGGTCAGCCGGTGGCGCAGCCGCCTGCGACGCACCTGCTCGGTCTCCGGCCGTACCTCGCCCTCGGGGCCGCCGGGGCCGCCGGCCGGGGTGCCCGCATCCACGTCCGAGGACTCGCCGGCATCCGCGCGCCCGGCCGTAGGCCCGCCCGCGTCCGACTGCCCGGTCGAACGGCCGCCCTGGGGCCGGTCCTCCGCCATCTCCTGCGCCACAGCCGCGAGTCTATGGTCAGCCGAGGGCTGGGAGCATCCTCCTGCCGGATCATCCGTCCCACTCCGGGCGCGCCCTGGTTGCGCGCCCGGTGGGCACGGGTGACGATCTTGGGTGTGGCGACCTGGTTCAACGGTGGCGGATGGGGGACCCGCGAGGATTCGATACCCGGGGAGTGGGCCCTGCTCGTGCTGTGCATGGTCATGGCGGCCCTGCTCGGCATGGCGGTGTTCTGGTTCACGACGCTGCGGCACGAGCGCGCCGTACAGGCCCGCGCCCGGCGGCGGCCCGAGAGATCGACGGCGGCATTGACGGCCATGCCCGTGCTGGGGCCGGTCGCGGCGGCGGAGCCGGACGCGCAGGCAGCCGCGGAACCGGAGCCGGAGCCGGAAGCGGAAGCGCCGGTAGAGCCGGAGCCCGAGCCTGAGCCGTCGGAGCCGGAGCCGGAACCCGAGCCAGAGCCCGAGCCCGAGCCGGTCCTGGTCAACGCCGTGGCCGAGCCGGAAGCGGAGCCCCGGCACACCCCGGAGCACTCGCACCTCAAGACGCACCACATGGGCGCCCACCGGCTCACCGAAGCCATGCTCGACCGGGTCGAGCTCGAGCGCTCCCGCCGCAGGTCGGTGAAGTGGAAGGAACTCGCCGCGCTGGTCGGGCAGGAGTTCGGGGTGCACGTGCACCCGCGCACGATCGAGCGCGCGCTCAAGCGCCGCAGGGCCGCGGCGACGCCCGCCGCCGGGGTCCCCGCCGGACCCTCGTCCGAGTCCGCCGCCGAAGCCGCGTCCGACCCGGCCTCAGCCTGAGGCGGGCGGGTGCTCGCCGTCCGGGCGCCGCGGACCGCGGCGCAGGAACAGGACGAGCACGAACAGGTACACGGCGAAGGCCACGATCGCGCCGACCAGGGAAGCGCCGCGGAAGCCGGGCGCGAGCACGTCCATGGTGCGCTGGCCCGCGTGGGCGCCGCTGCCGTCGCCGGCGACCACACTGAGCGTGCACAGGTTCGGGAAGGCGAGCACCAGTGCCACGACGAACCAGGTCAGCCGCAGCTTCCAGCTGGTGTGCGGCCGCAGCGCGAGGGTGAGCACGGCCAGCGGGACCAGGGTGAAGGTGAAGCCCAGGCACAGCCCGAGCAGCGTTCCGGTGGTGATCCCGCCGTTCACCGCCCGGCCGATCTGCTGCGACCACCAGCGCGGGATGAACGCGCTGAGGATGAGGTACGCGATGATCAGCAGGGCCAGCGCGAGCGCGCTCAGCATGAGCGTGCGCTTCCAGTCCCGGCCCGGCTCCGGCACGGCGGCCGGGCGGCCGCCTTCGGGATCGGGGGAAGCCGGTTGCGCACCGGGCACGTCAGCCATGCCCACATCCTCGCCCGCCCGACGGCGTTGTGTCCGGCGACCCGCCCGACCGGGAACCCGGGAGGGCCCCCGGACGGTTGAACCTGACAGAAGGTCAGAATTTCGGGCACCAGGGGAGATGAAGGGGAGGCACCGGGCACGATGAGGCCGATGAATCTGGACGAGCGGCTGCGCGCGGTGACGCGGCGGCAGCTCGATCTGCTGGAGGAGCTGCAGCGGGCGCGGCGCGAGGTCGTCGACGTGCGGGGCCGGACCCGGATGAAGATCGCCGAGCTGCAGGAGCACGAGCGGCAGGCCGCCGCGCACTACGAGCAGGCGCTCGACGAGCAGGAGCCGGACGCGGAGGCGATCCGGGAGTGGCCGCAGCGGGCGCGCAGCCGGGTCGAGGAGCTCGAGGCGGCGGTGGCCGAGCTGGACGTGGCCGAGCGGAAGCTGGCCGAGCGCGTCGCCGGCGCCGAACTCGACCTCGAGGACTTCGAGGCGCTCGCGCCGCAGCTGGTGGCCCGGGTCGCGGCGGCGCGCACCGCCGGGGTCGGGCGGGAGGTGTTCGACACGCTCAACGACGCGATGAGGTATGTCGAGTACGCCCTCGACGCGGCCGGGTCCACCGATCCGAACGGGCCGGTCCGGCCGCCGGGGGTGGATCGACCTGGCGAAAAGGGCTGATCAGGGCCCGGAGCCTCAGGGCCCGGCCGCGCAGAGCCGGGCGAGCGTGGTGAGCGCGTGTTCGAGGACGCCCGGCGGCGGCGAGGCGAGGCCGATGCGTACGGCGCGGGGTGTGCTGCGCGGGTCGGCGGCGAAGGCGGAGCCGGGCGTGACGGCGATGCCCCGGCGTGCGGCCGCGGCGACGAAGGTCTCGGCCCGCCAGGGCTCGGGCAGCTCCCACCAGAACGAATACGAGCACGGATATGCGTGCGGACGCGGACCGTGGACGCGCGGCGCCGGGCCGAGCGGTGCGACGGGGTCGAGGCAGGCGCGGGCGAGGCGTTGGCGGGCCGCGGCGTCGGCGCGTTTGCCCGCGCGGATCCGCTCCACGGTGCCATCGCCCAGCCAGCGCACGGCGGCCTCGAGGGCGAACGCGCCGGGGAGTGCGGCTCCGGCGCGCACGGCCGTGGCGAGTTCGGCGCGCAGCGCGGGCGGGGCGATGAGGAAGCCCACGGACAGGCCCGGCGCGAGGCGCTTGGACAGACTGTCGATGCGCACGACCCGGTCCGGCGCGGCGGGGGCGAGCGCGGCGGCGTCGGGCGGGGCCAGGAAGGACCAGACGGCGTCCTCGACCGCGCACAGGTCCTGCTGACGCAGCACACTGACGAGCTCGTCGCGCCGCTCGGCGTCCATGCTCAGGCCCAGCGGGTTGTGCGAGCGGGGCTGGAGGTAGACGGCGCGCAGCGGCGTGGCGCGGTGGACGGCGGCCAGGGCCTCGGGGATGACGCCGCGTGCGTCCATCGGCAGCGCCACGAGCGTGACGCCGAGCTGTCGGGCCAGGCCTTTGATGCCGGGGTAGGTCAGCGCCTCGACGCCGAGCCGGCCGCCGCGGGGGACGAGTGCGGCCAGCGCGGCGGCCGCGGCCTGGCGTCCGTTGCCGGTGAACAGCACGGATTCCGGCGCGGGCGTCCAGCCCTCGTCCGCGGCGAGCGCGGCGAAGCGGGTGCGGGCTGCGGCCGTGCCCGCGACGCCGATCGGGCGCAGCGCGTCGTCGAGGGCGTCGGCGCGCAGCAGCGGACCCAGCGCCCCGGCCAGCAGCGCGGCCTGCTCGGGGATCACCGGGTAGTTGAGTTCGAGGTCGATCGGCGCGGGCGAGGGCTCGGCCAGGGCGGGACCCGCGGCGGCGGGCGCGGCCCGCACGAAGGTGCCGCGGCCGACCTCGCCCGTGGCCAGGCCGCGGCGCACCAGCTCCCGGTAGACCCGGGTGGCGGTGGACGGCGCGATGCCGCGGCCGCGCGCGTAGGCCCGCTGCGTCGGCAGCCGCTCCCCCGGACGCAGCGCGCCGGCCGCGATCCGGTCCGCGAACTCGTCGGCAAGACCCTGATAGTCCTGGTGCCCGGATCCGGGCATCGCCGCACCTCCCGCGCTCGCGCGCCGGATTGCACCGAGCGCAAAGTTCTTATTGCACCGAGCCTACCGCAGCCTCTAGCTTCGAGGCATGGACTTCTCCCTGAGCGCGGAACTCGGCATCGCCGCGGTGGCCTTCGGCATGGTGCTCACCCCCGGGCCGAACATGATCTACCTGGTCTCCCGCTCGATCACCCAGGGCCGCCGGGCCGGACTGATCTCGCTGCTCGGGGTGGCCACCGGCTTCCTGGTCTACCTGACCGCCGTCACCGCCGGCATCGCGGCCGTGTTCGAGATCGTGCCCGCGCTCTACCTCGCGCTGAAGCTGGCCGGCGCGGCCTACCTGCTGTGGCTGGCCTGGAAGGCGGTCAAGCCGGGCGGCACCGCCGTGTTCGCGCCGCGCGATCTCGCCCCCGACCGGCCGCGCAAGCTCTACGCAATGGGCTTCGCGACCTGCCTGCTCAACCCCAAGATCGCGGTGATGTACCTGTCGCTGCTCCCCCAGTTCGTCGACCCGGCCCGCGGCCACGTGGCCGAGCAGAGCTTCGCGCTCGGGCTGGCCCAGATCGCCGTCGCGCTCGCCGGCAACGCGGCGATAGCGATGAGCGCGGGCAGCATCGCCGGCTTCCTGGCGCGCAGGCCCGCCTGGCTGCGGGCGCAGCGCTACCTGATGGGGACGGTGCTGGCCGGACTCGCGCTGAAGATCGCCTTCGAGCGCGGCGCGGTCACCGCGGCTGCCTAGAGCCAGAGCGGGCGGCGGCCACGCTGACGCACCGTCATTTCGTGAGCTCGACGGCCCGTCAGTCCTTCGGCCGCAGGTCCTTGACCCGCTGCAGCTTGCCCGCCGAACGCTCGAGCGTGTCCGGGTCGACGATCTCCACGCCCACCGAGACGCCGACGCCGTCCTTGACCGCGTGGCCGATCGCCTCGGCCGCCGCCGTGCGCAGCGCCGGGTCGGCGGCCCGGTCCGGGCGCACCTCGGCGCGCACGGTCAGCCGGTCCATCCGCTCACGCCGGGTCAGGACCAGCTGGAAGTGCGGCGCGACGCCGGGGGTGCGCAGCACGATCTCCTCGATCTGACTGGGGAACACGTTCACCCCGCGCAGGATGATCATGTCGTCGCAGCGTCCGGTGACCTTCTCCATCCGCCGGAACGGGGCGCGCGCCGTGCCGGGCAGCAGCCGGGTCAGGTCCCTGGTCCGGTAGCGGATGACCGGCAGCGCCTCCTTGGTCAGCGAGGTGAAGAGCAGCTCGCCGCGTTCACCGGGCGCGAGCACCTCGTCCGTGACCGGGTCCACCACCTCGGGCAGGAAGTGGTCCTCCCACACGTGCAGCCCGTCCTTGGTCTCCACGCACTCCGCGGCCACGCCCGGGCCGATCACCTCGGACAGGCCGTAGATGTCCACGGCGTGGATCCCGGCCCGCTCCTCGATCTCGGTGCGCATCTGCTCGGTCCACGGCTCGGCGCCGAAGATGCCGACCCGCAGCGAGGTGGTGCGCGGGTCCACGCCCTGGCGCTCGAACTCGTCGAGCAGCGTGAGCATGTACGAGGGCGTCACCATGATGATCTCGGGCCGGAAGTCCACGATCAGCTGCACCTGACGCGCCGTCATGCCGCCCGAGACCGGGATGACGGTGCATCCGGCCCGCTCGGCCCCGTAGTGCGCGCCGAGCCCGCCGGTGAACAGGCCGTAGCCGTAGGAGACGTGCACCTTGTGCCCGGGCCGGCCGCCGGCCGCGCGGATCGAGCGGGCGACCACGTCGGCCCACATGGACAGGTCGTTCTCGGTGTAGCCGACGACGGTGGGCCGGCCGGTGGTGCCGGAGGAGGCGTGTACCCGACGCACCTGCTCCATCGGGACCGCGAACATCCCGTACGGATAGGTCTCGCGCAGGTCGGCCTTGCTGGTGAAGGGGAATTTCGCCAGGTCGGCGAGGCTGCGGCAGTCCTCAGGCGTCACGCCGGCCGCGTCGAACTTGCGGCGGTAGAGCTCGACGTGGTCGTAGGCGTGGCGCAGAGTCTGACGCAGCCGGGTCAGCTGCAGCGCGGCGAGTTCGTCGGCGGTGAGCCGCTCGCCCTCGTCGCGCAGGTCCGCCGGGAGGGGTGCACCGAGCCGCTCGCTCATCACGACTCCTTCGTCGCGTTCGTCGCGGTAGCCGCGTGGATCGAGTTCGCCGCGCGGTCGCCGTCGGCGGAGATGACGACGGGGGCACCGCCGCGCAGTACGCGGCTGCGTCCCCGGAATTCGGCGACCACCTCCTCGCCGCGCGAGACGCGCACATCGTAGATGCCGCTGCGCCCGTGCGTCAGGCGTTCCTCGGCGACCGCCACGAGTTCGTCGCCCACGTGCACCGGCGCGATGAAGGCGATGTCCGCGCCCGCCGCGACGGTGACCGGCCCGTGGCTGTTGCACGCGCAGGCGAAGGCGCTGTCGGCGAACAGGAAGATGTAGCCGCCGTGCGCGGTCCCGTGCCCGTTGGCCATCCGGTCGGTCACCCGCATGCCGAGGACGGCGCGGCCCGGGGTCAGTTCGAGCAGCGCGATGCCGAGCGCGCGCGAGGCCTCGTCGGCGGCGAACATCGCCTCGGCGGCCCGCGGGCCGTCGGGAGCGGACTGCGACACTGATCCCTCACTCCCTGCCAACCGAACGTTCGGTCAGCGAGCTCGGGACCACCTCACCAGTCCGGGCTCACCCTGTCAAGAGCCGCCCGCGCCGCCCGGTTCCCGCCGCTCAGTTCCCGCCGCCCTGCTCGGCCTCGTGCTCGGCCTCCCGCGCGGCGTCCTCGGCGTTGCGCGCGGCCTCCTCCTCCAACCGCCGCTGCTCGGCCGCCCCGGCACGCCTGGCCACCACCGCGTTGCGCTTGTTGATCACCGCGCCCGCGGTCACGGCCGTGCCGGCGAAGGCCGCCGCGGCCATCCACGGCCGGTCGAGCACGTGCCCGGTGGCGTGGTCGAGCGAGAGCCGTCCCGCCCCGGTCAGCCCGATGCCCACCGCCGCCGCCCCGAGCAGCGCCGGGAACTCGTACCCGCCGTGCTGGGTGAACAGGCCGCGGTCCCAGTGCACGGCCGTAGCCGCGGCCATCGCCCCCGCCGCCGCGGCGCCCGCGGCCGGGGCCGCGAGGCCCAGCGCGAGCAGCGCGCCGCCGCCCGCCTCGGCCCAGCCGGCCGCGACCGCGTTCTCCCGGCCCGGCTCGAAGCCCATGGTCTCCATCGCCGCCGCGGTGCCCTCGATCCCGTGGCCGCCGAACCAGCCGAAGAGCTTCTGCGCGCCGTGCGCCAGCAGGACCCCGCCGGCCGAAGCCCGGATCAGCAGCAGACCCACGTCCCGCCGACCCGCGCAGGGCGCGGACCCGTCACCGCGATACGCCCGTCCCATGCTTCCAGCCCTTCCCTCGCCCGGTGTTCCGGCGCACGGACGCACGCCACAACGCCATCGTCTCCTCGCGCGCTCCCCGCCCTCCACCAGGAC
>NZ_JAGSOG010000293.1 GCF_018139695.1 Actinospica durhamensis
GTCCCCGGCCCCGCAGACCCCACCGTTCCACCAGCGAAAGGCACCTCCATGCGAGCGACACTGATCTACGGCGCCGGCGACGTGCGGATCGGCGACGTGCCCGACCCCGAGCTGCGGCAGCCCACCGACGCGCTGGTGCGGGTGCTGCGCGCGTGCATCTGCGGCAGCGACCTGTGGCCGTACGGCTCCAAGGCGCCGGTCGAACACGGCGACCGGATCGGGCACGAGTTCCTCGGCGTGATCGAGGAGGTCGGCTCCGAGGTCTCCGGATTCAAGCGCGGCGACGTCGTGGTCGCCCCGTTCGTCTGGTCGGACGGGACCTGCGACTTCTGCCGCGAGGGCCTGCAGACCTCCTGCCGGCACGGCGGCACCTGGGGACGCGACGGTGTCGACGGCGGGCAGGGCGAGGCGGTGCGGGTCCCGCAGGCGCAGGGCACGCTGGTGAAGCTGCCGGTCGGCGAGGAGTCGGCGTTGCTGGCCTCGCTGCTCTCCCTCTCCGACGTCTTCCCCACCGGCTACCACTGCGCCAAGACCGCGGGCGTGAACCCGCGCACCACGGTCACCGTGATCGGCGACGGCGCGGTGGGCCTGTCGGCCGTCCTGTCGGCCAAGCGCCTCGGCGCCGAACGCATCATCCTGATGGGCCGGCACAAGGACCGCACCGACCTCGGCGTCGAGTTCGGCGCCACCGACGTCGTCGCCGAGCGCGGGCAGGAGGGCGTGGAGCGGGTCAAGGAGCTGACCGGCGGGGACGGCACGCACACCGTGCTCGAGTGCGTCGGCCTTGAGGCGGCCCTGGACACCGCGTTCGCCGTGGTGCGCGCGGGCGGCACGATCAGCCGCGTCGGCGCCCCGCAGTACCGGCAGGTCTCCTTCGGCTTCCCGGACTTCCTGCGCAACATCACCCTGACCGGCGGCGTCGCCCCGGCCCGCGCCTACATCGAGGAACTGCTGCCCGACATCCTCGACGGCAGGATCGAGCCCGGCCGCGTCTTCGACCGCACCGTGCGCCTCGACGGCGTGCCCGACGGCTACCGGGCGATGGCCGAGCGCGAGGCCCTGAAGGTCATGATCGAGCCGTGAGCAGGGCCGCCGGTGCCTGAGTCGGCGCATCGACCGACCGGCGCGCAGTCCGACCCCGACCCGCCCGATCAGAAGGGACATCCGCCATGCTCACCGTCAACGCCTACGCGGCCACCGCACCGACCGAGCCGCTCACCCCCACCCGGATCGCCCGGCGCGATCTCGGCCCGCACGACGTGCTGATCGAGGTCAAGTACTGCGGGATCTGCCACACCGACATCCACTGGGTCCGCGGGGACTGGGGGGCCAAGGACTACCCGGTCGTCCCGGGCCACGAGATGACCGGCATCGTCACCGAGGCCGGCGGCGAGGTCACCCGGCACCTCGTCGGTGACCGGGTCGGGGTCGGCTGCCTGGCGAACTCCTGCCGCACCTGCGCGAACTGCCGCAAGGGCTACGAGCAGTACTGCTTGGAAGGCAATGTCCTGACCTACGGGTCGGTGGACCGCGACGGCACCTTGACCCAGGGCGGCTACTCCACCCACATCGTCGTGACCGAGGACTTCGTCCTGAAGATCCCCGACGGCCTCGCCCTCGACGTCGCAGCACCCTTGCTCTGCGCCGGAGCGACCACGTTCAGCCCGCTGGAGCGGTGGGGCGCGGGACCCGGCAAGAAGGTGGCCGTCATCGGCGTCGGCGGCCTCGGCCACGTCGCCGTCAAGATCGCGCACGCGATGGGCGCCGAGGTCACCGCGCTCTCGCGCGGCATGGGCAAGAAGGACGACGCGTTGCGCCTGGGCGCCGACCACTATCACGCCACCGCGGACCCGGACACCTTCGCCCGGCTGGCCGGGGAGTTCGACCTCATCCTCAACACCGTCAGCGCACCGCTGGACGTCGACGCGTTCCTCTCCACCCTCGCCATCGACGGCACTCTGGCCGTCGTCGGCGCCACCCCCGAGTACTCCCTGCACCGGGCCAACCTGGTGCGCAACCAGCGCGCGCTCTCCGGCTCGCTGATCGCCGGGCTGCCCGGCACCCAGCGGATGCTCGACTTCTGCGCCGCCCACGGCGTCGGCGCCGAGATCGAGACGATCGACGCCGAGCAGATCAACGAGGCCTACGACCGGGTCCTGGCCTCCGACGTGCGCTACCGGTTCGTCCTCGACAACGCCACCCTCGTCTGACCCAGCGCCCGCGCCCGAGTCCGGGTCAGCGCACCTGTCAGGCCTCGGGGATGGGCCGGCCGAAGTTCTCCAGGGTGATGTCCTGCGGCTCGGGGCCGCCGCGGGTGCCGGTGTCGAGGGCGTCGAGGGCCACGAGCTCGTCCGGGCTGAGTTCGAACTCGAACACGTCGAAGTTCTCGGCGATCCGCTCGGGCCGGACCGACTTGGGGATCGCCGAGCGGCCCTCCTGCAGGTGCCAGCGGAGCATGACCTGGGCCGGGGTCTTGCCGTGGGCGCGGGCGATCGCGGCGATGGACGGGTCCTCGAAGGTGCTGGTGCCGGTGCCGCGGTAGCTGGTGATCCCCCCGATGGGCGACCAGGCCTGGGTGAGGATGCCGCGCTCGGCGTCGGCGGCCTGCACGCCCGCCTGGGTGAAGTAGGGGTGCACCTCGATCTGGTTGAGGGCCGGGAGCACCGTCGCCCGCTTCATCAGCTCGACGAGGTGCTCCGCCATGAAGTTGCTCACGCCGATCGCGCGGACCCGGCCGTCCGCGAGCAGCGTCTCCAGGGCGCGGTAGGCGTCCTGGGTCAGGTCGAACCGGCTCGGCAGGGCCTGGTGCAGCAGGAGCAGGTCGAGCTGCTCGACGCCGAGCTTGCCGACGGCCTTGTCGAAGGCGTGCAGGGTCTCGTCGTAGCCGAAGTCGCTGATCCAGACCTTGGTCTCGATGAACACCTCCTCCCGCGGCAGCCCGGAGCGGCGGATGGCCTCGCCGACCTCGCGCTCGTTGCCGTAGGCGGCGGCCGTGTCGATGAGCCGGTAGCCGGTCTCCAGCGCCGTGAGTACGGCGGCGGTGGTGACATCCGGTGGCGTCTGGAACACCCCGAAGCCGAGGGCCGGCATCTCGACGCCGTTGTTCAGGGTCAGGATCATGGTCCGGGTGCCTCCCAGCACGGTGCGGCGGTCGCTCGCTCGGGCACCATCCTCCCGGCTCGGCCCCGGCCCGGCATCCGGCGGGCGCCAGGCGGTGGACCGGACGGCCGCTCAGCGTCGGAACACGGCAGCGGCGGCGCGGGCGAGCAGGTACCAGGCGGCCGAGATGACGCCGACGAAGAAGCCGATGGGCCAGTCGGTCTGGTACGAGGCGGCGATGGCGATCCAGACCGTGGCCAGCGCCAGGAGCACGCCCAGGGTGAGGGCGGGGGCCGGATGCCGGGTCAGCGCGCGGGCGGCGGCCGGGGGGCCGATCATCAGGGTGAACATGAGCAGGGCACCGACGACGGGGACCGCGGTGGTGGTGGCCAGCGCGACCAGGGTGAGGAAGAGCAGGTCGATGCGCACCTGCCTGATCCCGCGGGCCTCGGCCACCTCGGGCAGCGTGCTCGAGAGCATCAGCGGGCGGTACACGCAGGCGAGCACGGCGACGCAGGCGAACCCGAGGATCGCGGTCGTCGTCACGTCCTGGCTGCTCAGTCCGAGGACTTCGCCGAAGAGCAGGGAGTAGATCTCGGGGGCGTACTCGGTACTCCAGGACAGGAACAGCGCGCCGAGGCCGAGCATGAGGGCGACGGTCAGCGCGGTGACCGCGTCGTGCCGGCCCTTGCGCGAGAGCAGGCCGATGAGCAGGGCTCCGCCGAGGGAGAAGACCCCGAGGCCGACGAGGCTGCTCACGCCGACGAGCCCGGCCCCGGCGGCGCCGGCGAACGCGGCGTTCGGCACGGCGTGGGCGGTGAAGGCGGCTGCGCGCAGCACGACGAAGAAGCCGACCAGCGCGGCGATGACGGCGACGATGCCCGCGGTGATCCAGGTGTCCTGCATGAAGGGTGCGAACATGCTCAGGCCGCCTCGGTGGTGGCGGTGGCGGGCGCGGGTCCGGTTCCGGCTCGAGGCCTTCGCAGGCCGCTGAGCAGGTACGCGGTGAACAGCAGCGCGATGACGAATAAGCTGACCGGCCAGCCGTTGCCCACCGGCTTCCAGTGGTAGCTGTCGTAGGCCAGCAGCACGCCGAGCCCGGTGGCGAGCGCGCCGAGCGCCGCGGCGGTGCCCATCGCGGCGAGCGGGCTCTGGGTCAGGCGCAGCGCGGTGGCGGCCGGGCCGATCAGCAGGGCGGGGCTCAGAATGGTGCCCACGATCAGGGAACTGAGTGCGACGGTGATGCCCATGACGACCATGAAGGCCAGCCCGAGCAGGCGGACGCGCACGCCGCGGGCTGCGGCCAGATCGGTGCTGACGGAGTCGAGCAGCAGCGGCCGGTAGCAGACGGCGAGGCTCGCCAACCCGAGCAGGGCGAAGGCGAGGGTGGCCGTGGCGGTGTAGCCGGAGACGGCGAACAAGGACCCGAACAACACCGTGACGGTCACTCCGGTGGTGGAACCGCTGGTGGTGTCGAGGTAGAGCAGCAGGGCCGAGACGCCCTGGACGGCGCCGAGCACGATGCCGGTGGCCACGCCGCGCGAGGCCCGCCGCCGGGTCGAGGCCAGGTCCATCGCGCCGCCGACGGCGACACCCGCGGCGATGAAGCCCCACAGCGGTCCGACGCCGAACAGGAACGCGCCGGAGCCGCCCAGGGTGCCGAGGTCGGCCAGCGAGTGCCCGGCGAAGGACTGCCCGCGCAGCACGGTGAACACCCCGACCGCGCCGGAGACCAGGGCGACGACGGTTCCGGTGAGCAGCGCCGCGTGCACCGGGCCGCTGGAGAAGAATCCGGGCTCGAACAGGAAGCGGAAGCCGGAGCCGAAACCGGAGCGGGGGCTGGACATCGCTCTCATCCGGCGTGCACCTCCGGAAGCCCGGCCGGACGCGCGGCGGTGTCGGCGCGCACGTCCCGCTCCCCCGCGTCGAACGCCTCCGCGCGCACGGTGGCTCCGGCGACCACCAGGATCCGGCCGTCGACGCGCAGGACGCTGATCGGATGCCGGTAGAGCTCGGAGAGCACCTCGCTCCGCACCACCTGGTCGGTACGGCCGTGCACGGCGCGGCCTTCGGCAAGGTAGACGACCTTGTCCATGACCGGGAGCAGTGGATTGATGTCATGGGCGGACAGCAGCACGGCGACGCCCTGCTCCCTCGCGACGCGCGAGGTCAGCTCCACGATCTCCTGGCCAGCCCGCAGATCCAGGTTGGCCAGGGGCTCGTCCATCACCAGCAGCCGTGGCCGGGCGATGAGGGCGTGGGCGATCAGGACCCGCTGCTGCTCGCCGCCGGAGAGGGTGCCGACGCGGGCGTCGGCGAACCGGGTGGCGTCGACGGCCTCGAGCATCCGCGCGACGGCGTCGCGCCGGTCGCGCGAGGGCAGCCGGGGGCCGAGCCGCTCGCCGTCCAGGCCGAGGGCGACCAGGTCGCGGGCGCGCAGCGGCGCGTCGTGCTCGATCTGGATCTTCTGCGGAACGTATCCGACGCCCCGGGCCCTGCGGGTCAACGGCTTCCCGCCGACCCGCACGCTGCCGCCGTCCGCGCCGCGCAGGCCGAGCACGATGCGCAGCAGGGTGGTCTTTCCCGCGCCGTTCGAACCGATCAGCCCGGTGAACTCGCCCGCGCGCAGGGTGAAGCCGACGCGGTCGAGGATCTGGCGGCCGCCGAGGCGGATCGAGACCTGCTCGACCTCGAGGACGGGCCGCGCCGGGCCGTCGGGCGCGGGTCCGGGTGCGGGCAGGGACATGGGCGAGATCACCGGCGCGCTCACAGGGTGGGGGCCGAGGTGCCGGAGCCGAAGGCGTTGCTCAGGGCACTGACCTCGGCCAGCATCCACTTCTGATACGTGTAGCCGGGGGTGGGCATGGTCTCGTAGACCCCGACCACCGGGATGCCGTTACGGTGCGCGAGGGTGAGCAGCGACTCGGTCAGGGAGTCGGTGACCTGCTGGTTGTACACGAACGCGGCCACCTTGTGTCCGGTGAACAGCGCCTGCTCGGCGGAGACGTCCTGCGGGGAGGGGTCGGTGCCGTTCATCACGTCCGCCTGAAACGCCCAGGGCGTGGCGTTGACGATGCCGGCGGCCGTGAGCAGGTAGTCGGCCACCGGCTCGGTGGTGGCCACCGCGTGGCCGCCGAACCTCGTCTTGAGCTGGGCGATCGCACGGTCGAGCGGTTCGAGTGAGGCGTCGAAGGCGGCGAGGTTCGCCTTGAAGTACGCGGCCTGCGACGGATCGAGGGCCTCGAGGTCGGAGGCGATCGCGGCGGCGACGGCCGGCATGGTCGAGGGCTGGTACCACAGGTGGGGGTTGGGGGTGGAGTCGGGCAGGCCGAGCAGGGTCTGCACATCCAGGACCTTGCGGTTGGCCCCGGCGTCGTCCTGCTCGATCTTCGCCATGAAGTCGTCGTAGCCGACTCCGTTCCGCACCACCAGCTGCGCACCGGAGACCTCGGCGGCCACCTGCGGGCTGGCTTCGAAGGTGTGCGGATCGGTGTTGGGGTTGCTCATGATCGCGGACACCTCGACGTACCGGCCCCCGATCTGGCTGATCACGTCGGCGTATTCGTTCTCCGCGCCGACGGCGTCGACCTTGCCGGCGGCGGCGTTCGACGGGGACGCACTGCTCGAGCAGGCGCTGCCCAACGCGGCGACCGACGCGAGGGCGACGGCGAACAGGGCGGTGCGGGCACGGCGGGGCCTGGACACGGGAAGTGAGCGCATATGAAAATGGTAATGATTTTCATAATCACTGTCCAGACCCCGGCCGCGCCCGAGTAACGCCGGGTCAGCAGTCGCGCAGCAGCGGAGACTGGTTGAGCAGCTGGGCTCGCTCGGAGGTGAACCTGCGGTACTGCGCGCTGCGCTCGGCCCCGGCCGGGAACGCGGCCAGGCGGTGGCAGTTCTGGAAGGCGAGGCAGACCCCGAAGTGGGATTCGAGGCCGGCCCGGATGGAGTTGCTGGCCAGGGCGCGCAGCAGCTGGCCGCGCTCGGCCTCGGTGGCGGGCGGGATCACGTTGTCGGCGAACCCGGATCCGTCGGCGGTGCGCCCGGCCGCGAGGTCCGCGGCGAGGCGTTCGACCATCGCGTAGGCGTACGGCAGCGAGGTGCGCACGGTCTCGAGGAACGCGGCCGGGTCCACCTCGCCCGCCTCGGCCTGGGCGAGCAGTTCGTCGGAGACGTCGAGAGACATGAGTCAGAGTCCTTTCGTAGGGGGTTGGTTCCACGCCACGCGCACAGACGCGGCGCGGGGCTCAGGCCGCGGCGGGCGAGGGCTCGGCCGGCGGGTTCAGGGCGGCGGGGCCGTGGCTGAAGTCGGGGTCGATCTGGCCGCGCAGGTCGATGCCGACCGCGGCGTTGGCCCACGCGAGGGCGTTGCGGCGGTGGAAGTGCTCGGCCTGGTCCTGGAAGGCGCGCCAGTCCTTGGTCCGGCCGTCCAACTCGGCCCGCATCCTCGCCAGCACCGCGGCGTTCTCGGGCTCGAGTTCGGCGAGCGGGCCGAGGTGGCCGCGCTCGGCGGCGCGCACGTACCCGGAGGCGCCGACGCAGGCGAGCAGGTCCGCGCCGACGTTCGCGCGCAGGAACGCCTCGTCCGCCTCGTCGGTGACCTTGTTGCCGATCACCCGCAGCGCGACGCCGAAGCCCTGCGCGTACTCGGCGTACTGGCGGTAGACCGAGACCCCGCGGCGGGTGGGCTCGGCCACCAGGAAGGTCAGGTCGAAGCGGGTGAACAGGCCGGAGGCGAAGCTGTCCGCACCCGCGGTCATGTCCACCACCACGTACTCGTCCACGGTGTCGACCAGATGATTGAGATACAGCTCCACCGCCCCGGTCTTGGCGTGGTAGCACGAGACCCCGAGATCCTCCGCGGCGAACGGCCCGGTCGCCAGCAGCCGGACCTCGCCCGCCTGCACCGCCCACTCCCGGTGGAACGGGTCGGCCCCGTCCACCCGCAGCAGCCGCGAGCCGCGCCCGGCCGGGGTCGTCTTGACCATCTCGGCCGCCCGGCCGATGCGCGCGTTGGTGCCGCGCAGGTACTCCTTGGCCTCCCCCAGGTGCTCGCCGAGCGCCGGCACCCGACCGGCCTCGTGCTCGTCGAGCCCGAGCGCCACGCCGAGATGCTGGTTGATGTCCGCGTCCACCGCGACCACCGGCGCCCGGCCGGCCGGATCGGCCAGATACCGGGCGAAGAGCGCCGACAGCGTGGTCTTCCCGCTGCCGCCCTTGCCCACGAATGCGACCTTCATCGCACACGACCCCGTTCCCTCTGTTCTGGTGAAGCCATAGTGAAGATGACTTTCGTTTTCATCTGTTATCAAGACTCGGCCACGAACTGACGGCCTGTCAAGTCGCGCGGTCGCCGATGCACCCGCGGATATTCACTGGCTCCTCGGTGAGGCTCGGTGACACACAGCCGGAGTGCATAACACTCCCGAGTCACCCGAGCTGCTGAAGATGCTCGACGAGCGGTCGAGGGCCTTCCGTGCGGCGATCGAGTCCGCGCCCGACCTCGGCGCGCAGGTACCGAGCTGCCCCGAGTGGACGCTGCTGGAGCTGGCTCGGCACGTCGGGGGGGCCAGCACCTCGAATCGCCCGTGAACCATCGCCCGCAGCTGGCCTACGCTCTGGATCTCTACGGCATCGCCCTCGCCGCGGACAGGCAGTTCGAGCCCGCCAAGGCCGCACTGGCAGAGTCCTTGCTCGTCCAGTGCGGGTTCGGCGCCGACGCAGCTCGGCAGGAGCAGACCCTCGGTCTGCTGCGTTCCCTCGAAGCGGAGATAGCCGCGGACGCCGCCTCGTACGGCGATCCGGACTCGCGGCCCTCTTGGTGGGCTTTGGCGCAGATCGCGGGCTCGGCGTGGATATTCACCGGCATGCCGGTGTTCGTGGCGGGCGGCGCCCCGACCACCTCGGCGGCGCGCCTGGTGGAACTGATCTCGCTCGCTTTCCTGTCGCTCGTCTACCTCGTCATCGCCACGGCCTTTTCCCGGCGGCTGTCCGTCGCGGCCGCGTGCTACGTCGGGCTGCTGAACGTCCCGAACATGATCGCGCTCGCGAGATCGGGGTGAGGAATCGGCGCGGAGCGGCCGGGTCGTCACCCACCGCTGCCGGGGGTGCCTTGCGGCCACACCCGTGTGCTTTCATAGGTGAGTGACCGAGGAGAGCATTGCGATACCTGCCCAGGAGTACTACGCCAAGCGCGTGCGGTACTACCTGGCCGAGCGCGGCCGGGACGAGCAGGTCCTGGCCAACGTGCCGGTGTATCCGGCCGGAATGACGCAGGCGACGTTCGCCAAGGACGTCGGCGGCCTGCTCGGCAGCCTGGCCGGCTCCGGATCGAGCGAGGGCATGGTGATCGGCCGCAACGCCGGCCGGCTGATCGGCGCGGAGGCCAACCGCGCGCAGGGCGGCGGCGTCGTGCGCGCCGACATCAAGATCCCCAAGCGCTCCATGCTGGTGCTCACCAACGAGCGGCTGCTGATCTTCAACATCTTCCGGCTGGGCTTCTTCACCGGCAAGCCGAAGAAGGACGCCGCCGTGGACATCCCGCTGACCGAGATCCTGTGGGTCTCGGAGCCGGCGGTCATGTCCGGCGGCGTGACCAAGCTCGTGCGCGTGGACGTCTGCGTGCGCAACCGGGGCTTCGCCCGCGTGGAGACCCCTTCGGCGGCGGCCAAGAAGGCGGTGGCGCTCGCCGCCGAGGTCTCCCGGCGGATCGAGTCGCTCAACGCGCCGCTGGTGTAGGCGGCGGCATGCTCCGTCAGAGGTCTGCGAGGTAGGCCCGCCAGCCGCCGGGGGCGGTGACCTCCGAGGCGCCGGGCGGGACGGGGCCGTGGGCCAGGAAGCCGAGGACGCCGCTGCCGTCCGCCAGGGTGACGGTGGCGAATCCGAGCGGCGCGGGGACGGTCTCGAGCAGGGCCGCGAGCGACTGCTGCGGGAGTTCCCAGACTTCGGCCGGGATGCCCGCGGCGTCCTGCCCCGCGGCGCCCGGGGGT
>NZ_JAGSOG010000294.1 GCF_018139695.1 Actinospica durhamensis
GGGCCGGGGCGACCGGGGTGGAGATGGCCGGGCAGATCGCCGAGCTGGCACACCGGGCGCTGCGCGGTGAGTACCGGCGGGTGGATTCGCGCGATGCGCGGGTGCTGCTGATCGACGCCTCCGAGGTGGTGCTGCCCAGCTTCGGCGACCACCTGTCCGAGAAGGCCCTGCTGCGGCTGCGGAAACTGGGCGTGGAGGTGCGTCTGGGTACGAAGGTGGAGGAACTGGACGCGCGCAGCATCACGGTGCGCAACCCGGACGGGCAGCTCGAGCGGATCGAGTCGATGACGAAGATCTGGGCCGCGGGCGTGGCCGCCTCACCCTTCGCCGCGGTACTCGCCCAGGCCACCGGAGCGCCGACGGACCGGGCCGGGCGGATCAAGGTGCTGCCGGACTGCACGGTGCCCGGGCACTCGGAGATCTACGCCGTGGGCGACATGATGGCGCTGGACGGGCTGCCGGGTGTGGCGCAGGTGGCGATCCAGAGCGGGCGGTATGTCGCCGACCGGATCGACGCGCGGCTGCGCGGGACGCCCAAGGACGCGCCGTTCCACTACCACGACAAGGGCAGCCTGGCCACGATCGCCCGGTTCGACGCGGTCGCCGGGGTGGGCCCGATCCGGGCCACCGGGTTCGTGGCCTGGCTGCTGTGGCTGGTGATCCACCTGTTCTACCTGGTGGGATTCGAACACCGGGTGACCACGCTGTTCCACTGGGCGGTCAGCTTCGCCGGACGCGGCCGGGCCGAGCGCGCGGTCACCACCCGCCAGGCCCTCGGCCACGACGACGTGCCGATACCCGTGGCGGCGCCGGCATCCCAGCAGGCGCCGACGCCGAAACCCTGAGCCCGCGCGGCCTCCGGGCACGCGAGCGGATCCGGCGTCCTCGGTCTGGCCGAGGACGCCGGATCCGCTCGCGACGGAGTCCGACCGGCCGGCTATCCGGCCTTGGGCACTTCGAACCGCTTGAGCAGGCTGACGGTGCCGTAGCCGTCGGCGTGCTTCCAGGACAGCTCGTCCACCAGCGCGCCGAGCATGATCCAGCCGATCGTCTCGGTGTCCGGGGCGAAGTCGGCCTGGACCGGGGCGCGCACGGACACCCGCAGCTCGTCCTCGTACGCCTCGAACCGGCAGGACAGGCCGGTCTGCGCGGCCTGGCTCTGCGGGAACGCGGGGTGCAGCAGGAACATGGCACAGGCCTCGTCCACCGCCAGCCGCAGATCGGTCACGTCGGTCAGGCCGAGCCGGAGCACGGCGCCTATGTGCACGGCCGCGGAGCGCGCGAGCACCACATAGAGCCGGTCGGCCGGGATCTCCAGGAAGACCTCGGACACGGGCAGCCGCGGCAGGTCGGCCGCCTGCTCCGGCGCGACCCGCTCGAGCGCGTCGCGCCCCTGCCCGTCCCCGGCCTTGTCATCCAGCATCGGTACGTTCCCCATTCCGTCTCGGCATTCTCCCCCGGGCACGCGCCCACCGGACGCACCCATACCCGCCCGCACGGACTGTCACGCGACGGTCCGCGGCCCCGGCGGTGTTCATTCCTCCTCCGGCGCGGGTTCGAAACCCGTCCGCAGGTCCCGCAGGATCCGGGTGAGCAACCGGGAGACCTGCATCTGCGAGACGCCGAGTTCGGCGCCTATCTCCGCCTGCGTCATGCCGCGGAAGTAACGCATCAGCAGGATCCGCTTGTCCCGGTCGCCCAGCGCGGCCACCTGTTCGGTGAGCACCTGCCGGTTGATCACGGCCTCGAACCGGCTGTCCTCCTGGCCCAGGAAGTCGGCCAGCGAGGCGGTCTGCTCCTCGCCCGGCCCGACCGGGTGGTCGAGCGAGGCGGTGGTGTAGACGTTCGCCGCGTCCATCGCCTCCACCACCTCCTCCGGGTCCGCCTGCAGATGCGCGGCCAGCTCGGCCAGGGTCGGCTCCCGGCCCAGCTCCGAGGTCAGGATGTCCGTGGCCTTACGCAGCGCCCCGGAGAGCTCCTGCATCCGCCGCGGCACGTGCACGTCCCAGGTCGCGTCGCGGAAGTACCGCTTGATCTCCCCGATGATCATAGGGGTCGCGTAGCCCGGGAATCCGGTGCCGTGCTCCGGATCGAAGTTGTCCACCGCCTTGACCAGGCCGACGTAGGCGACCTGGACGAAGTCCTCGGCCGCCCCGCCCCGCCCGCCATAGCGCTGGGCGATATGCCGGGCGAAGGGCATGTGGTCCTCGATCACCTCCGCCCGCAGCCGCTCGCGCTCCGGATCGCCCGCGGGCAGCTGCGCCATCCGACGCAGCACGCGCATCGTCTCGGCCCGCTGCTCGGCCCGCTGCGGCGATATCCGCGGCGCGCTCGTGCTCCCACCGGCGTCCGCGCCCGAGCTCTCGCTCGCGCTCGATCCGGCGCCCGCCTCGGCGCCGGCCTCGGTATCAGTACACGGCGACGCCTCACGTGTGCGTTCCGGCACTGCTCACCCCATCTCCGTCCGCGTAACGCGGCGAATGTATCCACGTGTATCCACGTCCCGCCGCGCTCCTGCCTTCCCCCTCGTTGCCGCTCGCGCGCCGGGCAAACCCGGTTCGCGCCGACGAGGTCGGGCATGAGTCGGGCATGAACCGCGCGGGCGTGGGTAGCCCCTCAGGGTGGACGCGATCACCGGGGCTGCGCGTACGAGGCCTGATGACCGGGTACACTCTGCCCGAACAGTAGCCAGGCCGGCCGCCACGTGGCCGTCACCAGCCCCGACTACCTGCCAAGGAGCGTAACAGGGATGGATCGCCTCGCGGTCGCCGTCGTGCCGGACGGCCCGGGACGCTTCGTGGTCACCCTCGCCGGCGAGCTGGATCTGGCCGCCTCCGAGGGATTCTGGGCCGAGCTCGAGCCGCTGCTCGAGCCGTCCGGGCTGGTCGTGCTCGACGGCTCGGAACTCGACTTCCTCGACTCCAGCGGGCTGCGCATCCTGATCCTGGCGGCCCGGCGGGCCGGGGAGCTCGGCGGGCGGCTGCGGCTGGTGGCCCCGCACCGGGCGGTACAGCGCACCCTGGAGCTGACCGGGGCCAGGGCGATCCTGGAGACCCGGGAGAACCTGGACGCCGCGCTCGCGGACTGAACCGCCCGCGGGCCCAAGACCCTGCGCACCCACGCGATCACGGACTGCGCGGTCACGCCCCGACGCGGTGCGGTTACGGACCGACCGCGCCGCGCACCGGCTTCGGCGCGAGCGTCATCCGCATCCGCACGGTCGTGCCCTGGCCGGGGACGGACGCGATCTGCACCGCGTCGCTGGCCTGGCGCACGATCCACAGTCCGGCGCCGCCGGTGGCGGACAGGTTCGGGCGGGAGAGCCCCGCGGTCTCCGGGTTCGCCAGCACGCCGCGGTCGCTGACCTCGCACACCAGCTCGTCGCGCTCGACCCACAGCCGCAGCAGGCCCGCGCCGCCGGCGTGCATCACGCTGTTGACGGCGAGTTCGTGGGCGGCGAGCACGAAATCGGGCAGCCGGTCCTGGTCGAGGCCGGCGGCGCCGGCCGCGCCGTTCACGGCGTCGCGCAGCGCCGGAAGATCGGCCTCGGCGAACGCGATCCGCAGCAGCGGCTCGGCTCGGGGCTCGGGAAAGGGGCTGGGGAACATCGCCTCGGTTGACTGACGTCTCGTCGGAGTGGGTGGGCGGCCGCCCGGGAGCGGTCCTGGCCCGTCTACCCTCGTTGCCGTGAGATATGCCGTGGGCGAGGGGAATGCGGACCGTGACCCAGGGTATCCGCCGACTATGGCCGGCACCCGGGCACGACTGGACGCGCTGTTGCGCCGGACCCGTCCGACGGCCTTCGCCGCGGCGGTATGGCGCAAGGCGAACGACGACCACTTCGGCTACCTGGCCGTACTGCTGGCGGCCTACGCCTTCCTCTCGGCCTTCCCGCTGCTGTTGGTGCTCGCCACGGTACTCGGCATCGTGCTGCGCGACCATCCGCAGGTGCAGAACGCGGTGATGCACTCGGCCCTGACCGACTTTCCGGTCATCGGCACCCAATTGCGGGCGAACATACACGCCTTGGGCGACGCGGGTTTCGGCCTCGGCATCGGGCTGATCGCCTCCGCCTGGGGTGCGCGCGGACTGGCGACCTCGACCCAGTTCGTGTTCAACACGGTGTGGTCGGTTCCTTACACACAGCGGCCGAACTTTGTGGCCAGGCAGGCGCGCGGCGCCGCGCTGCTGGGCGTCATGGTGGTGGACGTGACGGCCACCGGCGCGCTCTCGAGCGTGTCCGGGGTGGGGGTGGCGCACGGGCTGCCGGTGCAGTGGCTCGGCGCGATCGTCTCCGCGGCGATCAACGCCCTGCTGTTCACGCTCGGTTTCCGGCTGGCCACGGCGCCGCGGATCCCGGTGCACGACTTCATCCGGTCCGCCTGTGCGGCCGCGGTGGTCTGGCAGGGGCTGCTCTCGCTCGGCACCTTCCTGCTCGACCACGCGCTGCGGCACGCCGAGGACCTCTACGGCGTGTTCGGCCTGGTGCTCGGGCTGCTGGCCTGGCTGACCGTGCAGGCGCGGATCATGCTGCTGCTGTTGGAGGCCGACTGTGTCAGGGCACGCGGGCTGTGGCCGCGCACCGTGCTGAGCGACGGCCTGCTGCCCGGGGACCGCGCCGCGCTCGAGGACCTGGCCCACACCCAGCGGCGGCACCGCCGGATGCGGATCGAGGTCCTCTACGAGCAGGCGGACGGGAGCGGCGCCGGCATCGTCGCGAGCGCGGCCGGCGCGGCGCCCTCAGCCGCGGGGCAGCCGATCCAGCACGCCGTCGAGGTCGAGGCCGGCGGGCAGCGTGCCGAACGCGAGGCCGCGGTCCCCGGCGAGGCGGGAGGCGCAGAACGCGTCGGCGACGGCCGCGGGAGCGTGGCGCACCAGCAGTGATCCCTGGAGTACCAGGGCCATCCGCTCCACCAGGCGCCGCGCGCGCAGCTCGAGCTCCGCCGGATTCGCCAGCTCCGCCTGGATCTCGCGCCAGGCCGCGTCCAGCCGGGCATCGCCTCCGGCGGCCGCGTCGATCTCGGCCCGGAAGGCGGCGACCGCCTCGGGCTCACGAGCCAGGGCGCGCAGCACGTCGAGGGCGTTGACGTTGCCGGAGCCCTCCCAGATCCCGTTGAGCGGCGCCTCGCGGTAGAGCCTGGCCACGCCGTAGGCCTCGTCGTATCCGTTGCCGCCCAGGCATTCGAGCGCCTCGGCGACGGCGGCGGGCTGCCGCTTGCACACCCAGTACTTGCCCACGGCGGTGCCCAGGCGCAGGAAGGCGCGCTCGGACTCTGAGCCGTGCGCGGACCGGTCCACGGCTCCGGCCAGGCGCAGCGCGAGCGTGGTGGCGGCCTCGGACTCCAGCGCGAGGTCGGCCAGCACGTTGCGCATCAGGGGTTTGTCGATGAGCGCGGAGCCGAACGCGTGCCGGTGGCGGGCGTGGTGGGCGGCATGGGCCAGCGCGGCGCGGGTGCCGGAGGCGGATCCCAGCACGCAGTCGAGCCGCGTCATCGTGACCATCTCGATGATGGTGCGCACGCCCTGGCCCTGCGCCCCGACGAGCCAGGCCACGGTCCGGTCGAACTCGGGCTCGCTGCTGGCGTTGCTGCGGTTGCCCAGCTTCTGCTTGAGCCGCTGGATCAGGAAGTTGTTGTGCGACCCGTCCGGCAGCACGCGCGGGACCAGGAAGCAGGACAGGCCGCCGGGCGCCTGCGCGAGCACGAGGAACAGGTCGTTCATCGGCGCGCTGGTGAACCACTTGTGGCCGCGCAGCAGCCAGGTCCCGTCGGCCTGCGGCTCGGCGGTGGTCGTGTTCGCGCGCACGTCCGAGCCGCCCTGCTTCTCCGTCATGCCCATCCCGGCCAGCAGGCCGCGCTTGCCGGCGGGCGTGCGCAGACCGGGGTCGTAGACGCGGCTGGTGAGCAACGGTTCGTACGCGGCGGCGAGGGCGGGCTCGGCCCGGAGCGCGGGAACGACGGCGTAGGTCATGGAGATCGGGCAGCCGTGGCCCTGCTCAGCCGAGGACCAGACCATGAATCCGGCCGCGCGCGCCACGTGCGTCCCGGCCTTGTGCTCGGCCCACGCGGCGCCGGCGAGGCCCTCGCGCACGGCCACGTCCATCAGCTCGTGGTACGCCGGGTGGAATTCGACCTCGTCGATACGGCGGCCGTGGCGGTCGTGCGTGCGCAGGACGGGTTCGTGTTCGTTCGCGAGGTTCGCCCAGTCCTGCACCTCGGCCGATCCGGCCAGCCGGCCGATGCGGTGCAGATCCTCGGCGTACCAGTCGGCGCCCTCCCGGGCGAGTGCCTCGAGTAGGACCGGGTCGTCGGCCACGTCGTGCCCGACCAGCGGTGGCACCTGGTTGAGCACCTCGTGTGTGCGGCCGAGCGGCGAAGGGGCCGTGGACACCGTTGTCACCTCCGAGTTCGTCGTCAGCGCAACTCTACTCGCGGGTAACGTGCGCGCAGTAGCCCCGGCGCGCGACCGTCCGGACCGCGGTGGCGGCCGTCTCAGAGCGGCTGCCACTCCCGCCTGAGCAGTCCGTAGACCCACGAGTCGGAGACCTCGCCGTTGACGACGCAGTCTTCCCGCAAGGTCCCTTCGCGCACGAAGCCGAGCTTCTCCAGCACGCGGGCCGATGCCACGTTGCGGGTATCGGTCTCGCTCTGCACGCGATTGAGGTCCAGCGTGTCGAATGCCCACTGCAGCAACGCACGCGCGGCCTCGGTCGCGTAGCCGTGACCCCATGACGCCTCGTTGTAGCAGTAGCCCACGGACGCGCTGCGGTAGTCGGGACTCCAGCTGTTCAGGCCGCACCAGCCGAGGAACGCCCCGTCGGAGACGCGCTGCACGGCCAGCCGTGCCCCGCTGCCCTCCTGGGCCATCTGTCGGCAACGCGTGACGAACTTCTCGGCGCGCGCGGGTTCGGTCCACGGCGGCGAGTCCCAGTAGCGCAGCACGCGGGCGTTGCCGTGCAACGCGAACAGGTCGTCCGCATCCGTGTCTTCGAAGGGGCGCAGTCGAAGGCGCGCGGTGGGCAACGAGGGGGTGGGCAGTGACATGTCCGGTTCCGTCCCATGATCGGTGGCCGGTCCATCAGACATCCGATACCGGCCGGCCGCAACGGGATTTCCGGGCCGACGCAAGGACGTGCCGCTCAGCGCTCGAGCCAGTCCGCGCGGGTGCGCCCGTAGACGACGTCGCCCTGCTCGGCGCCTTCGATGGGGTCCGGCCAGTCGGCGAAGAACGTGCGGATATAGTGCAGTCCGGCCTTCTGCATGACGCGGCGGGACGCGGAGTTCACCGTCATCGTGGTCGCCACGACGCGGTCGTAGCCGAAGGCCGCGCGGCCCTCGAACGCGCTGCGGAGCAGTGCCCGCGCGCCCTCGACGGCGTATCCCCGGCCCCAGGCGGCCGGGAGCAGACGGTAGCCGAGCTCCAGGGCATGGCCGATGTACTCCTCCAGGCCCACGCTGGTCGCCGGGGCCAGGCTGACCCAGCCGAGGAACGCGCCGGTCTCCCGCTCGACCAGTGCCGAGGAGCCGAGGCCCTCGGGCAGCAGGGCGTACTGGTTCAGGATCCGCGGCAGCGTCTGGCGCGCGACGGTCTCGCGCGCCACCGGCCGCCCGTCGTCGATGTAGCGCATGACGCGCGGGTCGCCGTGCAGGGCCGCGAGATCGTCGAGATCCTCCGGCGTGAAACGGCGCAACAGCACTCGCTCGGGCACGCTCCAGGCTAACCGAGGAGCCGCGGCAGCGCGCCGGGCTAACCCGACGTGCTGTCGAAGCTCAGCTTGGAGATGATGCGGTAGCGGTCGCCGCGGTAGATGGAACGGACGAACTCGACGATGGCGCCCTCCGTGTCCCTGGTGGTGCGCTCGATCAGCAGCACCGGCGCGTAGACCGGGATGTCGAGCAGGTCGGCCTGGTCGGGGTTGGTGACGGTGGGTTCGATGCTCTGGACCGCGTCCGAGACGGTCACGCCGAAGCGTTCGCGCAGCAGCCGGTAGAAGTTGCCGCTCTCCATGTCCTGCGCTTCCAGGCCCTCGACGAGGTGCGCGGGCAGGTCCATCCGCTCGATGGCCATCGGTTCGTCGTCCACCAGGCGCAGCCGCACCACCCGCAGCACCGGGTCGGCCGGGGAGAGCTTGAGCCGGGCGGCCCTGGGGGCGCCGGCCGGGGCGATCCGGAACGTCAGGACCCTGCTGGTCCAGTCGCCCTCGGCCGGCGGCACGCCGAAGGCGCTCGCGCTGTTGCCGGCCAGTTCCTGGGTGATCTTGCGCGGGCTGGTGAAGGTGCCGCGGCCCTGGTGGCGCACGAGCAGGCCGAGCCGGGTCAGGTCCTCGATCGCGGCGCGCACGGTGGGGCGCGAGACGCCCAGGCGCCCGGCCAGATCGCGCTCGGCGGGCAGGGCGGTACCCGGGCCGGACTGCTCGATCAGGTCGAGCAGATGGGTGCGGACGCTGTCGCGCTTGGCCGTGGCGACCACACGCGGGACCTGATTCACGGGCTTCACGCTCCGATTCTCGCAGGCTCCCCGGGTGCGCCCGGTGCTCCGCAGGCGCCGTCCACCCCCGGACCCGACCCGGTTCCGGAACCGCTGGCCAGTCCGGCGGCCAGGTGAGCGGCCCGCTCGGGCGGGAGCGCGCCGAGGCGGGTGAGGCGCGGGAGGTGATGGGCCAGGCGGGCGCGGAAGTCGTCGTAGTCGCGCGGCCCGGTGCTCCACGCGGCCTCGGCGAACGCGCAGAGCCTCGGGTAGGCGACGTAGCGCACGTGCGCGGGGGTCGGCAGGAACTCGGACCAGAACTGCGCCTGGGTGCCGAGTACGCCGGGGGTGCGGGCGGCGCCGTCGGCGAAGGGGTCCGCGACGGGCAGCCGCTCCCCCGTTCCCGGGATGCCGAGCGCGTCGAAGCGGTAGGCGTCCTCGAGTGTGATGACCTGGCCCGGCTGCGCCTGCGGCTCGTAGGGCTCGGCGCTCTGGGCGTAGTCGAAGAACGTGGACTGATGCGGCGCCATGATGACCTGGTGGCCGCGGCCGAGCGAGCGCGCGGCGTCCTGCGGGTTCATCCACGCCGTCAGCACCAGGTCGCTCGGCAGGTCGCCGGTGCCGGGGGCGGCCTCGTCCCAGCTGACGGCGCGTCGGCCGCACTCGGCGAGGAAGGCGTGGATCCGGCCGAGGAAGTAGCCGTGCAGGCGGGCGGGGGCGGCCAGGCCAAGTTCCGCGGCGCGGCGGCGCGGGTAGGGCTCGGTCTCCCACTGCACCGTGGGGCACTCGTCGCCGCCGATGTGCACGTAGCGGCCGGGGAAGACGTCCACGGTCTGGCCGAGGACCTCGCGGCAGAAGGCGAAGACGTCCTCGTGCACGCCAAGGACGTCCTCGCTGATGCCCCAGGACGTCCACACCGGCAGGCCCTCGCGCCGCGGGACCGCGCCGAGCCCGGGGTAGGCAGCGAGCGCGGCGCGGGAGTGGCCGGGCATCTCGATCTCGGGGACGACCAGGACGCCGCGCCGCTCGGCGTAGCGGGCCAGGTCTCTGAGTTCGGCCTGGGTGTAGAAGCCGCCGTGCGGGACCGTGTCGAACGCGCCGCTGCCGGCCGGCCCGATCATGGACCCGGCCCGGTGCGCGCCCACCTCGGTCAGCCGGGGCAGGCCGTCGATCTCGATGCGCCAGCCCTGGTCGTCGGTCAGGTGCAGGTGCAGCACGTTGAACTTGTGCAGCGCGGCCTGGTCGGTGAACGCGTAGAGGAACTCCAGCGGCATGAAGTGCCGGGCCACGTCCAGCATGACGCCGCGCCAGGGCAGCGCCGGCGCGTCCTCGACGCACAGGGCCGGCCAGGATCCGCCGTCCTCGGCGAGCAGTTGGCGCAGGCTCTGCACACCGTGGAAGAGCCCTGCCTCGTGCGCCGCGGTCAGCAGCACCCGGTCCCGGTCGATCTCGAGCCGGTGGGCCTCGCGGGCGGCGGGGCCCTCGGCCGGGGCGCCGCCGCCGCGCAGCTGCAGCCGGATCTCCGGACCCTGATCCGTGCGGGGCCGCTCGCCCAGGTACTCGGCGAGCAGGGCGGCGGGGCGGTCGGCGCCGGGACCGGCGGTCAGGTGCACGGCGGGGGGC
>NZ_JAGSOG010000295.1 GCF_018139695.1 Actinospica durhamensis
ATAAGAGACAGCGCCGGGGCCGCGGGGGGCGGTTCCGGGGGGTTCGCCACGGCGACCGCGGACGCGGACTTGGCCTCGGCTGGGGTGAGCGGATCGGTCACGTGGAGGGAACCTCTCGGACGGGGGTGACGGCGCCGTCACGGCGGACGCGGTCGGCAGGGTCGGCACGGTGACGCGGACCCCGACGCGGCCGGCCGTCCCCGGTGGCCGTGGCCGCACAGCGTCACCCTCCGAAGCCGCGATCCGTCCCCGGGACTTCGAGGCCAGTCGACACCGCGCGACTGAAGCCTGCTTGAGCGTCGCCTGCAACGCCGCTGAACGCCCGCCGCGGCCCCGGGCGCCGGGCATCGGCTCCGGCCACCCGGACCGGGGCGGGCTTGCAGCGAACGTCCAGGAAACCCGCACCCGAATTTCACCTTCGCGGGCCCGGCGCCTGGCCGCCGACGCGGGCGCCGGCTCGGGCGCACCGCCGCCGGACTCTGCACCGAAGGTACCCGGCTCGAGCGGCGGCGGGCGCGGCCGGGTCAGGTGGTGACGACCTCGAGGAACGGGGTGGTGCCCGCGGCCGCCTCGCGGGTGTAGAGGATCACCGAGAGCCCGGCCGCCGGCTCGTAGACGCCGATCGCGGCGGATCCGCCGGCCGCAGCCGAGACCAGGCCGGTGACGTCCAGGCCGATCCAGTCGGCCGTGGTGGTGATCTGGCCGGTGCCGTAGGCGGTGCCGAGGCTGGGCGCGGTGGCGTAGGTGACGGTGGATTCGCTCCAACTGCTGCCGCTCAGCCCGTAGGCGGTGAGGGTGGCCTGGTCGCCGTTGCTGTCGTCGACGTAGCCGCGCAGCCACAGCACCGCCCGCTCCACGGTCCCGGTCACGGCCGAGGCGTCGAACTTCAGGAGGCTGATACGGGTGTAGGAGGCGGTGGAGTTCTTCACGTCCATCTGCGTCTCGCCGCCGTAGTTCACGGCCGCGTAGGTGCCCCCGCGCACGAACGTGGTGTCGGTCGCGGGCAGGGTGGTGACGGTGCCCGACGCCGGAGCGGTGCCGGTCGAGGAGAGTGCCACGCTGTGTCCGGCGCCATGCGATCCACCCGTCTCGACCAGCAGCTGGATCTGGCCGCCGGCGGTGGACAGGACCGTCACCGTCGGGTTTGCGGCGCTGACCGAGACGTATCCGGACACTGCGACGGTGACGAGGACGGTGGTGGCGGTCCGGGTGGGGTCGGAGACGGTGACGGAGAGGCTGGTGCCGGAGGCCTGTATCGACACCGAGGCGGGCGCGTTGACCGTGATCGGTCCGGCGGTTCCGGCGGCGAAGAAGTTCGCCATGGTCACGCCCAGGGTCGGGTCGCTGATCGCCTGCGCCGTCGTGGTGTTGCTCAGGACCGTGACGGTCGGGCTCGCCGCGTACGTCGCGGTCTGCGCAGGTGTGGCGTCGGGCAGGATCGCGTAGGCGTACGCGGCCCCGCTGGGGTCGGCGCCGTGGTCGATCGCGATGCTCAGGTAGGGCCGGGTGTCGTCCGCGAGGGTGGTCGGGGCCGAGGTGTTGACGTCGTGCCAGTTCCCGGTCTGGTTCGTCAGCGCGAACGTGACGTCGTCGGCGCCGCCGCTGCCGAGGAAGCAGTAGCCCGCGACGCCGGTGAGGCAGGCCGAGGTGACGCCGCTGACCGTGCTCGACCAGCCGGCGCTGATCGTCTGCGCGGCGCCGTCCACGTACAGGGTGTTGTTCCCGATCGTGTGCAGATTGCGGTTCTCGACGGTGGTGAGCACGTCGTTGCCGCTGGTCGAGGTGATCCCGGCGCCGAGGGCGACGACCTGGGAGTCGAGGCAGAACCAGGACTTCACGGCCGTGAGGTTGGTCGAGTACGCGGCCAGGTGCATGCCGACCGCGCCGTAGCGGCCGGCCACCACCGAGCCGCCGGCCCAGGCCGAGGAGGTCAGGGTGGACTGGCCCGCGGAGTTCGCGACGGTGCCCTGGTCGGCGGTCGTGCCGGGCAGCATGGCGGGATTCACGGTGTCCCAGAAGGCGTCGTTGAACTGGGCCGCGTCGCCGGCGAGGTAGAGGTAGCCCATGCCGTCGCCGGTGTACCAGCCGTGCAGGTTCTCGCCGTTGATCGACTCGTAGCGGGACACGTACGCCGAGGACATCGCCAGGCTGTACGCCCAGCCGGGCTGCCGGTGCACGGCCCTGGCCATGTTCGGGAACTGATCGTGCGAGACGGGCTCGGCGGCCGCGGTCAGCGACGTGTCGTTCAGGACGGACTCGGCGAGGGAGATGCCGTAGACGCCGAAGTACGAGGCGCCCACGGCCACCTCGGCGCCGGTGGTCAGGTTCACCACCTGCTGCTGCGTCGCGGTGACGGTGGTGACGGTGTTGCGCTGGAGCCAGCCGAGGGCGGTGGACTGCCAGGCGGCGGCCTGGGTCGGGTCGCTCGCCGCCACCGCCTGGGCGTAGAGCAGCAGGGTGATCGCGGCGGTGTATCCGTCCTGCGCGTCGCTCTCGCTGTAGCGCGAGACGGCCCGGCCGCGCACGCTGTCGAGCATCAGGCCGTTGTAGACCAGCGGGGCCAGGCCGGCCGTGACCGCGTCGTAGACGACCGAGAGGTTCGGGTCGGTGATGGCCCAGGTCGAGCCGGCGAGCAGCAGGACGAGCGCCGCGACGTCGTAGAAGAAGATCTCGCCGTAGGTGCCGGTGTAGGCGATCTCCTTGTGGAACAGGTAGGAGTAGTCCGGGTAGAGCCCGTCTCCGTACAGCACCATCGGCAGGGTGGGCGAGATGGCCGCGACGCCGGTGGTGATCGCCGTCGAGCTCTCGCCGAGCGCGCCGCGGACGATGACGGCGCGGCACAGGTCGAGCCGGTTGGATCCGACGGACACGGTGGTCGAGGTGCTCGCGACGGTGAGCTGCTTCGTCGGGTCAGGCACGAAGGCGTCGATCACCGCGCAGTACGAGGAGATCTGCGTGGTCGTCAACGTGGCGTAGAGCAGGATCGCGGCGTCCTCGAGCGCCTGGGTGCAGCCGATCTGCCAGTCCCACCAGCTGTCGTAGGTCGTGGTCGTGGCCGCGTACGGTCCCGCCACCATGAAGTCGAGTCCGGCTGCGATCGCGGCGGCGAGGGTGGCGCTGCCGGTGTAGGAGGTGCCCGGCGTCGCATACGCCAACGCCATGGCCTTGAGCCGCTTGAGGGTCGTGGACAGGTTGCCGGAGACGGTGCCGAGCGGGAGGTCCGCCCACAGCGCGGTGATGCCCGAGCCGCTCTGGATCGTGGAGAGGTAGGCCTCGGTCTCGGCGGACAGCCCCGCCAAGGCGGGTGCGTAGGCCGAGTTGCTCGAATCGATGGCGCCGCCGGACAGATAAGTCGCCCAGGTCGTGCGCAGCGCCGCGTACGGGTCGGTGCTCGCTTCGGCGGAGGCGGCCAGGCCCAGCGGCAGGGCGAACGCGCCTGCGCCGAGGCCGGCCGCGGTCAGCAGCCTGCGACGGGTCAGGCCGGAGGTGTGGGTGGGAGAGACGGGGTCGGTGTCAGGGTGCGCGTTCATGGGACATGCTCCTTTCTCCGGCGACGCCGCCGGAGTTAGACGAGGTCTGCGGGAGATGTGTCTGCGGGAGATGTGCGCGGGGTGTGCCGGGCCAGCCAGGCCGCGGCCTGGGGCAGCACCTCGGCCAGCGGCGCGGCGTCGGGATACCAGCGGCGTTCCCATTCGAGGCTGAGCCGGCCGGTGTAGCCGAGGTGGATCAGGGTGCGTAGTACCTCGGCCAGCGGCACCGCGCCGTGGCCGAGTGGGAGCGGGTGCAGGTCGTGAGCGGACGCGGCGTCCTTGAGCTGGACGTGTTCGAGCCATCGGCCCAGGTGGTGGGCGGTCTGATCGGGCGTCTCGCCGTGGCGCCAGGGGTGCAACACGTCCCAGACGGCTCCGGCCGCCGGGTGCGCGCAACGTCGCAGCACCCTGGCCACGTCCGCGCCGCGCGGGTGTGAGTCGTGCGTCTCCAGCAGGACCCTGATTCCGGCGGCGTGGGCCCGCTCGGCCGCGAGGCTCAGGCGGTGCGCGGCCAGGGCGTCGGCAGCCGGGCCGGGCTCGGGCGCGCCGCAGAAGACGCGCACGGCCGCGGCTCCGATGTCGACCGCGGCGGCGATCACCTCGGCGAGTTCGGCTTCGTAGTCGGCATCGGTGCGGGAGTTGTCCGCGACGCGCAGGTACGAGGCGACCCAGAGCTTTTCCACACCCGCGGCGCGCAGCAGGGCCGCCGCGGCCGCCCGTTCGGCGCCGGTCCGCTCGAGCGCGAACGGCCCCTCCTCGCGGGAGCAGCGCAGCTCCACGCCGGTGCACCCGGCCGAGCGGGCCAGCGCCGCGATCCACTCCGGCCCCTCGTCCGGACATCCGAGCGTGCTGAACGCCAGCGGCCACCCGCCGCCGGGCCCGTCAGCCATCGCGGCCCACCAGGGCCGCGGCCTCGCGCGGACGCTGCGGCCGTCCGGTCCGGCACGCCGCGTATACGGCCTCGATGACCTCGATGACGCGGCGGCCGTGGCGGGCGTCCACCAGCGCCGGGCTCTCACCGCGCACCGTCGCGGCGAAGGCGGCCAGCTGAGTGGCGAAGGCCTCGGGCACGTCCGTGGGCTCGGGCGCGGCCAGCACGGTCTTGCTCCCCCACGCGGCGCTGTCGTGCGGATAGAGCACGGCGCCGGTCTCGGTGCAGATCCGGATCGTGCCGGTCTCGCCGAACAGCACGATCTCGTTGCGGGTGGGCAGCGGCGCGCTGGTGACGCGGATGTGCGCGCACAGCCCGTCGGCGAACTCGAGCCGGGCCTGCACGTCGGTCTCCACCCGCGAGCCCGTCCGGTAGGCGCTGCTCGCGGCGACCGAGGCCAGGGGACGGTCGGTGAGCCAGAGCACCCGGTCCACGCAGTGGGCGCCGATGTTCATGAACACCCCGCCGCCCGAGACGGCCGGGTCGAAGAACCAGTCGGGCCGGGTGCCCGGGCGGTAGTCGGTGCTACGCCAGTCGTCGATCGCCGTCAGCGCGCCGATCCGGCCCCGCTCCAGCGCCTCCTTGGCCGCGGCCATCGGCGGCAGGGTGTGCTGGATGTGCCCGACCGCGAGGACCACGCCGGCCTGCTCGCACGCCTGCGCCATCAGCTCGCAGTCGCGCGAGGTGATCGCCATGGGCTTCTCCACCAGCACGTGCAGTCCCGCCGCGGCACTCGCCCGGACGATCTCGGTGTGCAGGGAGTGCGGGGTGTTGACCACGACCGCGTCCACGAGCCCGGACGCGATCAGCGCGCCGTGCTCGGCGAACGCGGCCGCCCCGAAGGGTTCGGCCAGCGCTCGCGCGGCGGCCGGGGCGATGTCGCAGACCGCGGTCACGGTCACGCCCGGGGTAGCGCGCACGGCCTGCGCGTGCAGGGCGCCGACTGCGCCGGCGCCGATCAGGCCGAGCCGGATCTCAGACACGGGTACTCCAGTTCTAACTCAGGGTACTGACGAGCGAAACATTGGTCCCGCAGGACTGGCGCACCACGATGCTCGGGCGCAGCAGGATGCGGTGACGGATCAGGTCGGGCTGGTCCAGGCGGCGCAGCAGCAGGTCCGCGGCGATCCGCCCGAGCAGCTCCTTGGGCGGGGCGACGGCGGTCAGCGGGATGTCGGCGACGTCCGCGACCTCGTCGTCGTAGGCGACCAGCGCCAGGTCCTCCGGGATGCGCAGCCCCGCGCGCCGGGCCGCGATCTCCACCAGGGCTGCCTGGCGGTCGCCGAAGCACACCGCGGCGGTCATCGCGTGCTCGCGCAGCAGGGCGACGCAGCGGTCCGCCGCAGCCGGGCTCCACTCCTGGCGCAGCGCGTGGAATTGCGCGACGGTGACGCCGAACTCCCCCGCGGCCTGGTGGAATCCGGCCGCGACCGGCTCGGTGGTGGGGCTGCCGGAGCGCAGCACCAGGCCGATGGAGCGGTGCCCGAGCCGGGTCAAGTGGTGCACCGCGTCGTAGGCCCCTGCCTCATGGTGCGTGCACACGTGCTCGTTGAGGTCCGAGAGCGAGGTCCCGCGCCGTTCCATCAACACCGCGGGCACCGACAGCTCGGCCAGCCGGCCGAGCACCGCTTCAGCGGGCACCGAGCCGGTCAGGGTCGGGGTGATCAGCAGCCCGTCGACCCCGGCCGCGAGCATTCCCTCGAGCTGGCGCAGCTCCGCGGCCTGGTCGTAGTCCGAGTAGGCCAGCTGCAGCCTCGCCCCCGCGGCCGAGAGCACGGTCTCGATCCCCTTCAGGACCCGCGGGAAGTAGAAGGCCGCGTCGGGCACGATCACCCCGATCAGCCGCTGCCGCCGCACCCGGTCGGCCGGCGGCAGCACGAAGGTCCCGGCGCCCTGGCGGCGCACCACGAGCCCCTCGGCCACCAGCTCGTCCACCGCGCGTCGCACGGTGCTGATGGACAGGCCACTGCTCGCGGACAGCTGCTGCTCGGTGGGCAGCCGGGCGCCGCCCGGGTAGGCCTGGCCGTGGATCTGCTCGCGCAGCCGCTCGGCCAGGCGCTGGAACTTCAGGTCCCTGGCGCCCGGCAGGCCAGCCTCGTCCGGGGTCACTTGACCGACCCCACCGTCATGCCCTCAATGATCCGCCGCGCCAGCCAGACGTAGAGCACGAGCAGCGGCAGCACCACCATGGCCACTCCGGCGAACAGCCCGCCCCAGTCGGCCCCGTTGTACTGCATCTGCTGCAGGAACCCGAGCAGCGCGAGTGAGAGCGTCTGGTGGTCGGTGTCCTGGATGAACACGAGGGCGAACACCGTCTCGCCCCAGTGCTGGATGATGTTGAGGATCAGCACCGTGATGATCCCGCCGCGCGCGAGCGGCAGCATGATCTGCCAGAAGGTGCGCAGCGCCGAGGCCCCGTCGAGCGCCGCGGCCTCCTCCAGTTCCACCGGCAGCGTGCGCAGGAAGCCGGTGAGGAAGAAGACCGTGAACGGCAGCGAGCTGGCGATGTAGACCAGGCACAGGCCCTGCAGCGTGTCAATCAGGTTCAGGTCGTTGAGCACGACGAACAGCGGCAGTACCACCACCTGCGCCGGCACGCCGAGCCCGAGTGCGAAGAACAGGATCAGGCCGCCGTTCCAGCGGGTGGCGACCCGGCTGAGCACGTACGCGGCCGGAGCCGCGAGCAGGAGCGTGCCCACGGCGGTGCCGGCCACCACCACGACGGTGTTCAGCGCCGCCTGGCCGAACCCGCCCTCCGACCAGGCCCGACCCCAGTTGTCCAGGTGCAGATCGTGCGGCAGCGTCCACGGACTGGTGAAGATCTCGCGCGCGCTCTTGACCGAGGACAGCAGCATCCACAGGCCCACGAACACGTTGAACCCCACCAGCAGCCACACCAGCGGGACGCCGAGGCAGCGGGTGGCGGTCAGGCGGGCGCGCAGCGGCGCGCGGGCGGAGCGGCGGCCCGGGGCGGAGCGGCCGGGAGCGGTGACGGCCATGGCTGGTCTTCCGATCGTGGTGAGGAGGTCAGAACTGGACGGCGTCGCGGCGCATGACCCGGCGGATGAGTCCCACCAGGACCGCCACGAGCGCGAGCATCACGACGGCGCTGGCCGCGGCGGTGCCGTAGCTGGGCACGCCGTCGGAGGCGAAGGCTTCGCCGTAGGTGTACAGGGCGGTGTTCCAGACGCCGGGGTTTGGCATCTGGCCGGCCGCGCCGGCGAAGGTGTAGATGAACTCGAACACCTTCACCGCGCTGATCGTCCACAGCACCGCGCACACCCCGACCACGTCCCACATCAGCGGGAGCGTGACGTTGCGGAACTTCTGCCAGGCGCCGGCGCCGGCCAGCTCGCAGTCCTCGTACAGCTCCGGCGGGATCTGGTCGACCGCGGCCATCAGGATCGTGGTGTAGAAGCCGGTGGACGTCCACACCAGGCCGATCGCGATGACCCGGAACAGGTCGGACTGCCCGAGCCAGTTCGGCGGCTGGGCCACCCCGAGGGCGTGCACGACCGAGTCGACCAGGCCGCCGTACTGGAACAGGAAGCCCCACAGGATGGACAGGGCCACGCTCGGGACGATGTTCGGGAAGAACAGCACCGCCCGTGCGGCCTTGCGTCCGCGCATCTCCCGCAGCACCATGGTCAGCCCGAACGCCGCCGCGAAGGTCAGCGCCCCGACGCCGAAGACGATCCAGAGCGTGTTGACGAAGGCGTGCGTGAACACCGGGTCGGCGAAGATGCGCCGGTAGTTGCGCAGGCCCACGAAACTCATCGGCCCGGCCCCGGCCCACTTGTTCAGGCTCAGCCAGACGGTGAAGAGCGAGGGCCCGGCGAACAGGCCGGTGTAGACGATGAGCGCGGGCAGCAGCAGCGGCCAGAACAGGCGCCGCCGCCCGGCGATCAGGGGACTGCTGCGGCGCACGTGCGGGCCGACGGGTCGGCCGGAGCGGGCGGTGCGCCGGCCGGGGCGCACCCCCGCCCGCGGCGCGCCCGTGTGGGAGCGCGCCGCGGGGCGGTCGGTGGTCTGTGCCGTCATTCCGCGGTGCTCCAGTACTGGGCGGTGCCCGAGGCGAGCTTCGCGGCGAAGGCGGCCGCGCTCGTGCCGCCGTCCAGGAAGGTGGTGTTGAGCGGGCAGAACACCTTGGTGTACCACTCGGCGGCGGTCTCCTTGACCCCGTCGAGCGTCTCGGTGACCTTGCCCGAGGCGAGCGCCTTCTGCGCGTCGGCCAGTTCGGCGGGCGCGGGGATGTCCGTGCGCGGGGTGAGGTTGCCGGCCTGGGTGGAGATGCCCTCGAGCCGCTCCTTGGCCATGAAGTAGGCGATGAAGCGCTGGGCCGCGGCGGCGTTGCGCGCCTTCTTCGGGATGGAGAAGCCGATCAGCGAAATGTCCTGGGTGTCGTCCCCGCCCGCGGCGGCCGGCGGGAACGGGAAGGAGCGATAGGTGAAGCCGGAGGTGGCGAACTCCTGCGTCTCACTTGGCGCGAAGGTGCCGAGCAGCAGGAAGTCGGACTTGCCCTCGGCCCAGCCGTCCTGGACGGCCGGCCACTTCGACCCGTTGTATCCGGGCACGAAGTCGCCGCCGGAGACCAGCGCCTCCATCCGTCCGAACGCGGTGAGGAACCCGGCCTGCTGGAACGAGGCGCCTGTGGTGTCCTTCGCCGCCTTCCCGAACGCGCCCGGACCGAGTTCCCGCAGCACGGAGAAGTAGGTCCAGTAGGCGCCGTAGTCGGCGATGTCGGCGTCCAGGGCCAGCGGCCCCGAACCGCCGCGCGCCTTCTTCCGGGCCGCGAGCAGCGTGGTGAACGCTTCCCAGGTGGCCGGCGGGTTGGCGGCCACCGACGGCAGGGCGCGGCTGTTGTACCAGATCTGCGTGGTGAGGATCTCGTAAGGCAGCTGCCAGAGCGTGCCGCCGGTGGTGGCCAGGTCCCGGTAGTGCTTCGGGATCACGTCCGCGACCGTGCCGGACTCGCCCGGCACGGAGGCCGAGAGCACCGGGCTCAGGTCGAGGGCCTGTCCCAGCGCCTGCAGGCCGGAGTAGGCGTACCGGTCGGAGGTGTCGACCAGGTCGGCCGGGACGTGCGCGGTGTTGAGGGTCGGGCCGAGCTGCTGGACCACCTGACGGCCCTTCCACTGGACCGTGACCTTGATGCCGGTGTCCTTGGTGAACGCGGCGATCGCGGCCTGGATCACCTTGGCCTGCGGTTCAGTCTGCTTCCACATGGACCAGTAGGTGAACGAGCCGCCGGCCGAAGCCGAGCCCGAACCCGAAGAACTCGAGGCGCACGCGGAGGAGGCGAGACCTAGCGTGGCCACGGCCGACGTGGCCAGGACAGTGCGGCGGGTGGCACCGGTGGGCGCGGTCTGCGCCGGACTGGCAGCGGACATCATCTACTCCTTGGAGGAGGGGGGAGACGCGGGG
>NZ_JAGSOG010000296.1 GCF_018139695.1 Actinospica durhamensis
CGGCGACGCAGGCCATCACGACGAGGGTGGGTTGCAGGGTTGCGGGGGTGCATGCCTGGCCGGGTAATGCGGTGGGCATTCCCTCCGGTCCGCCGCGGAGTGTCACGTCGATCTCGGCTCCGGCTTCCCGGAACGTCAGGGCCAGCCAGTATGAGGGCTGGAACAGGTTTGTGCCGTTGGTGCTCGAGCTCTGGATCGCGGTCACTTCGGCCTGTGCCAGCGCACCGGTGATGTGCAACGGCAGCGCGACGGGGACAGGTGTTTGAGTCACGCTCCGGGCGATGCGGATCACGTTCGCGCGGTCGAAGATTCCGGATCCTTGTCCATGGCGGGCGCCGTCGGTGAACGAGAGCACGGCCCAGTCGCCGTCCGGGAGCTTCCACACCACGGCGCCGAGGCCGTTCGGGCCGTAGTAGCCCGTGCTGGGGGTCTCGATCCACGACGGATTGCCTCCGATCAACGGACCGGCGACATCGGATTCCTGGAACCCCACCCACTGCATGCTCTGATGCGGCATTGAGCCCGGAGGTGCGGTGTACAGATCCAGTCTGCTCTCTGAGATTGTCGACTTTGCGCCCTCGGGTGTGGCGTCGGCCTCGACCATGAGGTACGACATCAGCACGTTGGCGACGGACGGCCACGACGGCGAGTGTGAGTACAGGCCCGGGGGCAGCCAGCCGAATGACAGTCCGACGGCCACGGGGTCGTGCGCGGTTCGGGGGAACGACGCCGATGCGGTCGGCGACGCCGTCGGGGCGGCTGCGCCCCCGCCCTGTGGCTGGGCGCCCACGGCGAAGAACGCGATGAGGGCGCCTACCACCGCTATGGTCGAGAGCGCCGCGCCGCCTCTGGTACGCCGACGCCGTGCCAATGTGCGTCGAGCGTCGGCGACGGCACGGTCTGCGTCGATCCGGCCGCTCGGGCCGACCTGGTCGGCAAGCGCGTTGAGCCTCTCGGGCAGGAGGTCGGGATCGAGTGACATGTCAGCTCCCTTCGGGGAATGCCGTCGTGCCGGCGGACGGAGCGGGAACGGCGCGCGGGGGAACGTTGCGCGGAGGAACGTTGCGCGTGGCGCGGGGCGTCGGGGCCGTGCGCGTGTCGAGCGCGGAGGTGGTCCGGGTCGAGCCGGTGCGGTCTTGCGGGCCACGGGCGTCGGCACCGGCACCGGCACCGGCATGGGACGTCGTGTCGGGTGGTTCGAGAATCCGTCGCATCGCGGCCAGGCCCCGAGACGTTTGACTCTTCACGTTCCCGATGGAGCAACCGAGCTGCCCGGCAGCGTCCTCGACGGACAGGTCGCAGTAGAAGCGCAGTACCAGCACCGCGCGCTGTCTCGGCGTGATCGAGGCGAGCGCGGCGCCGAGGTCGAGCGCGAGGTCGGGATTCGGATCCTTGGAGGCTGCCGCGTCCGCGGTGGGTTCGTGCCCCAGCGTGACGCGCTTCCACCAGGGCGAGCGCTGTTCGGCCAGATAGGTGTTGACCAGGATGGTCCGCACGTAGCCGTCCAGGTTCGCGAGTTCGACGACGCGGGGCCAGTGGATGTACAGCTTGGTGATGCTGGTCTGCACGAGGTCGTCCGCGCGGTCCGAGTCGTGGCACAGCAGGAACGCGACTCTGCGCAGCCACAGCGACCTCGCCGCGACGTACTCGGCAAAATCAGCGTCCTGTTTATCCGCCGCTGCCATGATCCCCCATCCGTCCGTCGGTTCCGCCATCGCAAGCACGCCTACTGCTCTTTTTTCCATGGCACACCGCTTCTTCGGCGCCTCGTCACGCGGTCGCGAGGGCGCCATCACCCTCCTTAATGCCGCGAAGGCCCCGCGCGGTTGCGGGTGGCTCTGAACTGATCAGAGCTCCACCCGCTACCGGTGCCGGGCGGGCCGCCGGGCACGAGGGCATCGTGGGCTCCCGGAACCCGCGCAGAAGTGCCCTCCAATGGGCCGGACTCGGGGATGGGCGATCGCGGGTCTGCGCGAAACGGCTGGGGCGGGCGAGGCTCTTCGCAGAAATCAGGGATCGATGAGACCGGAGAGGTCTTTCGCGAGGTAAAGGTTCATCTCGGTGACGTCGTGGCCGACACCGGCGTCGTCGTACCACGTGTACTGAGATTCGCAACGCACCGATGTGTCCTGATACCCAAGGCGCTGGTAAAGGCGGGCGGCGGCGGGGTTGTCGATGCCGACGGCGAGGCCGGCTCGCCGAAAGCCGCGGGCGGCGATACATGCCTCGGCCGCGCCCACCAGGGCGCTGCCCACGCCCTTGCCGCGGGAGGCGGGTGTCACCTGGAGGTAGCCGATCGCCGGGCACTGCGGCACGGCGAGACGCGCGGGCTCTTCCCGGAATCCAGCCCATGTCACCACGACGTGGCCAACCGCCGCCTCTTCGGACCAGGCGATCAGGTACGCGGCCTCGTCAGCCTGCTGACAGCCGAAGTGGTACGTGTGCACGTCATTGCGACCGGTCGGCAAGTACCGCTCCAGCACCGCCAGATCCGCCGCGGTGCACGCGCCTATCCGCACGGGGCCCGATACGTCTACGTCGCCTGATACGTCGCCGGTCAGGGCCACAGTTGCCCGCGGGTCCAGGTGTCGCCGTGGCGCTCGTACCGCAGGCGCGTGTGCTTGCGCTGCTTGTCGGCCTGCCAGAACTCGACCTGCTCGGCGCGCACGGTGTAGAGGGTCCATTCCGGGATCACCAGGTCGGGCTGTTCGGCGATGCGCTCGAGCGCCTGCTTTGTGGCCAGGTCGAGTGTCTGCCGGTCCTCGAGCGGCCGACTCTGCCTGCCGGTGGAGGCCTCGGCGCGCGAACCGGCCGACCGGGCCAGGAAGTCCGCCGCGCTGTCCTGGGCGGACGCCGGCTCCACCGGGCCGCGCACGCGCACCTGGCGGGCCTGCTGCGACCAGTAGAACGTGAGCGCCACCGCGGGATGTCCGGCCAGGTCGCGGCCCTTGGGGCTGGAGCCGTGCGCCGCGAACTGCCAGCCGTGGGCATCGACGTTCTTGAGGATCAGCACCCGGGCCGAGGGCGTGCCGTCGGTGCCGATCGTCGAGAGGGTCATGGCGTGGGGTTCCCGGACGCCCGCCTCGACGGCTGTGGTCAGCCAGTCGACGAACAGCGTCTCGGGCCGGTCCGGCGCCGCATCGGGGTCGAAGGCCGGCAGTTCGCCTGCGAACACGTCGAGGCCGCGCAGGTATGCCCTGATATCCGTCATGGATGGTCCCCTCTCGCAACGCACGGGCTCCCGCTCCCGTACAAACGAAAATGAGAGGCCAGATTACCACTCGTAGCGCAAATCACTGATGATACATCAGTGGACGAGACTTCGAAATGGGCTGATTCACCGCCGTTGGCGGAGGTTCTCCATGGCGAGGTGCGCGACGGCGAGGAGCTCGGCCCGATCGGCGCCGAGGCTGGACTGCGCGGAGAGCCCGTGCCAGACGGCCTGGACGAGGCCGGTCAGTGCCGTCGCGGACGTGTCGGCGGCCAACTGCCCTTCGGCGATGGCGCGCTCGACGCGGGCGCGCAGGGCCTGCGCGTTGGCGCGGTGGAGGTCGGCGATGTACGTGCGCACGTCGAGGGTTTCCGGGCCGTCGGCCATGACGGCGCTGCCGACGAGGCAGCCGGGGTGGTCGGCGGCGGGCTGGGTGAACTCGTGGACCGAGCGCGTCAGGATCTGTTCGAGAACGCGGTGGATGTCGTCCTCCTCCACGGCCTGCCGATAGATGCTCCGAAAGCGCTCGGCGTACGTGCGCACCGCCTCCTCGAAGAGGCCGGCCTTGCTGCCGAAGGCGGCGTAGAGGCTGGAGGTGGAGATCCCCAGCGCCGCGGTGAGGTAGAGGACCTTCTCGCCGTTCTGGACGACTCCGCAGGACCGCAGACCTTGTTCGGCTGGAGCTACGGCGGCCTCATCGCTGATGGCCGCGAACGAACGCCCGTTCCGTCGGGTCATCGCCTACGAGCCCGTCATCGGACCCTTCGGGCGCAGCGCTGCCCGCGCTCCAGGCCGCCGCGCACGACGGGGACTTGGACCGCAGCGTCGAGGTCGTGAACACGCATATATCAGGCTTCAGCCTGGACTACGTCGAGGCCCTGCGTGCCGATCAGTATGGATGGTCGACCCTGCGCCGCCTCAGCGAGCCGCTGCACACCGAGTTGGCCGCGCTCAACGACGCGCCGAACCCGGACGCGCTTGCCCGGCGCGCCGATCGCGTGGACCTGATCGTCGGGGAGATGAACGCTCGGGAGATGAACGCCGGGGAGATCTATGCCAGCGAGACGAACGCCGCCGAGATGGACGCCGCCGAGATGGACGCCGCCGCAGCGCCGTACGGGGCGTCGTTACAGGACGTGCGACGGCTCATCGAAGGCCCCGGCCGCCCCGGCGTCGAAGGCCCCCGCATCCGTACGCAGGTGCTGCCCGGTCAGGGCCACCTCGCCCACATTCACGCACCGGAACTGCTGAGCCGATGCCTCGACGTGGTGGGCGCGTCGTGGTGACGTGTCCGTGCCCGGGATCTGTCGCGGTACGCGCGGAGAACCGGTGGCCGGCGTATGCGTCCTGGGCGAGAGTTGCCGGGTGACGACAGCAGGCGCCGCATTCACCTCCGGGCTCGAACTCTCGCGCCTCCTCTATACGGAGGCGGTGCGGCCGATTCTGGCGCAGGCGTATCCGGGACTGCCTTATGCCGCCGCCCTGGTGGGCACGGGTTCGGAGGTATTGGGATTCGACGCGCCGCGGTCGACCGACCACGACTGGGGGCCGCGTCTGCTGCTGTTCCTGACCGCGCACGACGTGGCCGCGCATGGTGCGGAGATCCGGCGCGTGCTGGCCGAACGGCTGCCGAAGGACGTCCGGGGGTATCCCACGAACTTCCAGCAGGTCGACGATCGGGTCGGATTCATCGAGCATTCCGACGGTCCGGTGAACCACCGTGTCCTCACGGCGGAGGCGGGCGCGTGGCTGACCGGGCAGTTGGGCGTCGATCCGTGCGCGGGGGAACTCTCGACCCGCGACTGGCTGTCCGTTCCGCAGCAGCGGCTCGCCGAGGTCACCGCGGGCGCGGTGTTCCATGACGATCTCGGCACGCTCAGCACGGCCCGGGAACGGCTGGCCTGGTATCCGGACCAGGTCTGGCGCTACCTGGTGGCCTGTCAGTGGCAGCGGATCTCCCAGGAGGAGGCGTTCGTCGGGCGCCTGCCACGCATCGGGGGCGTCGATCAATGGGCGGACAGCACGGACTTCCTGGGCTCGAACGAGCTACGGCACGCCGTGACCGACGCTCTGGCCTGATGCCCTCAGGCCGCCCGCTCGTCGAGGTACTTCTCCAGCAGCGGGCTCAGCAGGGTCTGCCGGTAGGTGCCCTCGGCCAGGCCCACGGCCTGTGCTTCGTCGGCGTCGATGAAGCGCAGCGTGCCGTCGGCGGTCTCGGCGGCACCGAACTCGCCGGTGTCGTCCACGCCCGGGCGGCGGCGCGGCTTGTGGTAGATCTCCGGGTCGGCCGGGAACCGCGCGAGCAGGCTTTCGTCGTGCCCGATCAACCGCCACACGCCGGTCTTGACCGGCTGCTCGTCGGTGTAGACGGGGTGGGGCAGCGGCGCCTCGAGCGCGGCGGCGGTGCGCGGCAGCCGGGAGGTGCCGCGGAACAGGCCGAGGGCGGTGCCGAAGCGGTTGCGGATCAGGACCACGGCGACGTGGTGGCCGCCCGCGGCGGCCGGGATCGCCAGGATGTCACCCGGCGTCAGCTTGACCGACTTCTTCGGCGGCTCGATCGCCAGCCGCGCGACTGCTGCTCCCTCGACGTCCGCGAGCGGCACCCGTCCGGACCGCAGCGCCTCCAGCAGCACAGCGCTGAACCGCTCCGGCGTCACCGGGGCCTGATCGGCGGCGAGACCGGCGACCGCGTCGGCGAGGAGGTCCGTCGTGTCGGTGAAGACGGCGTCGCCGAGTTCGGCGACGCGCGAGGCCGTCGCGACCGCGTACCGCTTGTTGGGCTTGAGGCCGGCCTTGAAGCGCAACGGCGTGGCGAAGGACCCGTCCACGGCGTCGGAGCCTTCCGGGAACGCCCAGCCGATGATCTCCAGCAGTTCGCCCAGCGTCGGGTCGCCGCCCAGCGGGCCGGACGCGTCGCGCGCGATCCGGGCTAGGCCGTCGGCGAGTTCGAGGGCGCCGTGGTCGGATGCGGTCTCGTCGTTCACGCGCACGCCACCGCTCCAGAGGCGCCGCCGGCTCCGTCGGTCCCGCCCGATCCGCCGGATCCGCTTGCTCCCCCGGATTTGTCGGACCCGTCGGAGACGTTGTTCTTCGCGTTCTTCAACTTCTCGTATTCCTCGTAGTCGGCGAGCTTCTTGGCGTCCATCGGGTTCTCCCGGTTACCCCGGTAGTTGTTCCCGTCGCGGCCGATGATGGTGTCGTTGTCGTCCGCGAGCCGCTGCTCCATCAGCCGGGACTCCCCGTAGGTCCTGGTCCCCGGCTCCACGGTGATGGTATCGCCGTTGGCGGTGGAATACCGGTTGTGGTTGTTGCCGTGGCGCCGCTCGACCGAGGCCTGCGAGGACCCGGGGCCGAACATGCCGGAGTAGTAGGTGTTGCCTGCGCTGTCCTGCAGCGTGTAGTTGCTGTAGCCCGGCCGGTCGTAGTACGCGTACGGCTTCTTCAGCAGGCCGAGCGGGTCGAGCCAGGCCAAGGGGTTGTCGACGTACCCGTGGTGGTGCGCGGCCGGCGCCAGGCCGAGCGGGTCCGGCGAAGTGTAGCGGCCGGTGGCCGGGTCGTAGTAGCGCCGGAAGTTGTAGGCCAGGCCGGTCTCGGTGTCCGGGTACTGACCCGGGAAGCCGAGCGGGCAGTGCCCGTCGAACGCCTCGTCGGCATCTGCGCGCGGCTCGCCCCACAGGCTGGTGCGCCGGCGCCAGGCGATCCGCCCGTCGGCGGTCGCGAGTTCGGTCGGCGTGCCGACGAGGTCGGTGATGACGGCGTGGAACTCACGGTCGATCACGTCCTGCGGCGCGTCGAGCGCGTAGCTGCGCCGGTCCTGGGTCAGCGGCGCCCAGGACCCGATCGCGTAATCCCAGCTGGTCGCGGTGCGCCGGCCGGGCAGCACGTGCTCCTGCTCGGCCAGGTTCACCCCGTCCCAGCTGAAGCGGATCTCCTCGAGCATCTCGCCGTCCGCGCCGAGACGTGCCTTGGACACGCGGCGGCCCAGCGGGTCGTACCGGTAGCGCCAGTGCTCGCCGTCCGGATTGGTCGCCTCGGTCAGCCGGTCGTGCGCGTCGTAGGCGAACGTCCACTCCCGGCGGCCGCCGGAGAGCGTGTGCCGCACGGTCCTGATCAGCCGCGACTGGTCGTCGTACTCGTAGTGGGTGCGTCCGGCGCGGCGCACCAGGGTGCCCGCCACCTCGCTCGACCCGGCCGTGGGCGCGTCCGGGGTGCGCGTGTCGGCGGAGTGGACGAGGTTGCCGAGGTGGTCGTAGACGTAGCTCTCGGTCCAGGTCGCGGCGGTGACGGCGGTGACGCGGCCCGCGGGGTCGAGGGCGAAGCGCCGCGTCCCGCCGTCCACGTCGGTGACCGAGTCCGGCACGCCGTCGGCGCGATAGGTCCATACGCGCTCGTCCACGAGTCGGGACGTGCGCGCGTCGGCGGGCCCGTCGACCGCGAGCAGGCGCTGCGCGGTGAGCCGGCCGTGCCCGTCCCACTCGCTGGTGAGCGCGGTGTCGGCGCCGATCCAGCGGTACGCCTCCTGCCCGGCCGCGTCGTAGGCGAAGGACAGCCGGCCGTCTCCGTGCTCGAGGCTGAGCGGGCGCCCGAGCGCGTCGAACTGCCAGTCCGACCGGCTCCCGCCCGGGGTGGTGCGGCTGAGCCTGCGCCCGGTGGCGCCGTAGGTGCTGGTCAGGACCCTGTCGTCGTAGGACTCGGCCAGGACCCGGCCGAGCGCGTCCCGGGTGAGGACGACCGTGCCGTCCGGGCCCTGGGCCCGGACCAGCCGGCCGGCCGGGTCGTAGCCGAAGGTGGTGCTCGCCCCGTCGTCGGTGCGCTGCTCGACGGTCCGGCCGAGGGCGTCGCGGATCAGGTCCACGCCCTCGCCCGCGCCGTTGACCCGGCGGATCACGTTTCCGGCCGCATCGTACCCGTACGTCAGGGCACGGCCGTTGAAGTCGGTCTCGCCGACCACGTTCCCGACCGCGTCGAGGGTGTAGGTCCAGGTCAGGTTCTGCGGGTTGGTGACCGCGGTCAGGCGCAGCCGGGCGTCGTGGGCGAAGGCGTGCCGGGCGCCGTCCGGATCGGTGCGCTCGAGGATCTGGTGGAAGGGCCCGTAGCCGAACGCGGTGGTGAGCCCGGCCTGGTCCGTGTGCGAGAGCTGATTTCCGCACGCGTCGTAGGTCCAGGTCTCGCGGGTGCCGTCCGGGTACTCGCGCAGGACCGGGTGGCCCTGACCGTCGTATCCGGTGGTGACGGTCGCGCCGAGCGGGCCGGTGGCGGCGACCACCCGGCCGCGCCCGTCGCGGTCGGTGCGCCACACCGCTCCGAGCGGGTCGGTGACGGCCACCGGCAGCCCGGCCCGGTCGGTCTCGATCGAGGTGGCGTGCCCGAGCGCGTCGACGGCCTGGACCAGGTTGCCGCGCTCGCCGTACCCGAAGGCGGTGACCGAGCCGGCCGGATCGGTGGCCGAGACCCGGTTGCCGCGCTCGTCGTAGCCGTACTGCCAGACGGCGCCGTCCGGGCCGGTGATCCGCACCGGGTTGCGCAGCCGGTCGTATTCGGCCTCGACGACGGTCCCGTCCGGGTGCTCGATCCGCAGCGCGTCACCGTGCGCGTCACGCATGAAACGTGTCGTGTGGCCCAACTCGTCGGTGTGCGCGAGCACGCGGCCGTAGCGGTCGGACTCGGTCGTGGTCTCGGCACCGAGCGCGTCCACGGTCTTGCACAGGTGCTGGTGCGCGTCGTAGTGGTACGCGGTCGCGTGCCCGAGCGCGTTGGTCACGGTGGTCACGCGGTTCTCGAGGTCGTACGCGAGCCGCGAGGCCATCGCCCCGTCCTCGCCGCCGGTCCGCACCACCCGGCCGGCCGCGTCGTACTCGTACTCGTACCGGTAGCCGCCGCGGTCGATCCACGCGGTGATCCGGTCGTGCGCGTCGTACTCGTAGATCAGCGGTACGCCGCTGCCGTCGGTGATCTGGACCAGCCGCCCGGCCGGGTCGTAGCCGTAGCCGGCCAGCACCGTGTCCCCGTCGGGGCCGTCCGCGCCCTCGGGCCCGAGCAGCCGCAGCTCCTGGATCCGGAATCCGGCCGCCGTGTAGAGCGAGTCGACCCCGATCCGGTAGCCGGCCGAATGCTGCACCTCGGTCGGCACGCCGTCGGCGTCGCGCAGGATCGCGATCCGGTTGCCGTTGCGGTCCGAGATCGACGTCAGGGGCCTGATCTTGCCGCCCGGGGCCGGGTGCTCGCCCACCGCGGTGAAGCGGTAGGTCAGTCCGAGCCCGGTGTCCTGGACGTAGACCTCGTCGGCCTTGCGGTCCCAGCTCAGCGGCCAGCGCGCCCCTTCGGCCGGCAGCACCTCGTGGGGGGGTCCGGCGGGCAGCGGATAGCGCAGCAGCTGCGCGTCGTCCCCGGAGAAGTCGATGCCGCCGTCGCCGATGCGAATCCTGATGTCAAGGGTGGAGGACCAGCCGGGGCCGAGCAGCCTGCCGCCGCCGTATCCGGACGCGTACGCGCGGCGCAGCACCAGCGGCAGCACGCCGGGCAGGTCCACGTCCACCGTCGCCGTGACCATCTGGCCGGACACGACGTCCACCGGGTCCGTACCCCCGGTCGCGCAGGATCCGGTGCCCTCCGAGGACACCCCGCCGGTCTCGGTGGAGCCGCCCTCCGTGCCGCCCTCGCCCTCGCC
>NZ_JAGSOG010000297.1 GCF_018139695.1 Actinospica durhamensis
CCCCCGCCCGCCGCGGCACCCGCCGGCGCCGGCGCGTGTTCACGGCCGTGCTGGCCGCGCTCGCGCTCGTGGCCAGCACCGCGGCGGCCGGATCCTCGGCCGTCGGCGCGCGGGCGAGCGCGTCCGCGGTGACCGACGACTGCACCGCAGGGTCCTGCTACGACGTGCTGCCCCCGGGGGAGAACGGCGCCGAGACCCTCGCGCAGATCCTGCTGTTCAAGGCGTTCGGTATCCGCCCGTCCAACAGCGAGGACCAGCTCTCCGAGTATCAGAGCCTGGTCACCTCCTCCACCGGCCTGACCGACGCGCAGCTCTCCCAGTTCTACAACTCCTCCTCCTTCGGGGTGCCCGCGGCGAACGTGACCCGGACCGAGGCCCCGGAGACCGGGGTGACGATCCTGCGCGACAAGCTCGGGATCGCGCACATCACCGGGCAGACCAGGGCCGAGACCGAGTTCGGGGCCGGATACGCCGGCGCCGAGGACCGGCTGTGGGTCATGGACGTGCTGCGCCACCTCGGGCGCGGCGAGCTGACCTCGTTCGCCGGCGGCGACGCGGGCAACCAGGCGCTCGAGCAGAACCTGTGGCGCGGCGCCCCGTACACCGCGGCCGACCTGCAGGCACAGGTGACCGCGCTGGGCAACGACGGGACCGCGGGCGCGCAGGTCAAGACCGACATCGACTCCTACCTCTCCGGCGTCAACGCGTACATCGCGCAGGTGAAGGCGGCCGACGACTTCCCCGGCGAGTACGACCTCGCCGCCCAGTCGATGCAGCCGTTCACCGAGACCGACCTGATCGCGATGGCCGCGGTCATCGGCGCGCTGTTCGGCAACGGCGGCGGCGCACAGCTGCAGTCCGCACTGGTGAAGCAGGCCGCCGAGGAGGAGTACGGCACCACCGCCGGGGACGCGGTGTGGTCGGCGCTGCGCGAGCAGAACGACCCGGAGGCCACCGAGACCCTGCACGACGGCCAGTCATTCCCCTACGGTGAGGCCACCGGCGAGACCGGCCAGGCCATGCCCGACGCGGGATCCGTCCAGAGCGTCTCGATCGTGCAGAACGCCACCGGCACCGGCGTGTCCTCCGCGACGGTGCAGACTGCGAAAACCACGTCGAAGACCACCGCTAAGACCACCGCGAAAACCGCGACCGCGCAGACCACGGCCGCCTCCGCGACGGTGCCGGCGATCGCGGCGAAACCGACCGTGAAGCCTACGGCCAAGCAGCTGGCCGCGGTCGCCTCGCAGCTCCCGGTCTCGCTGCGCTCCAAGGCCGACGACCTCGCCGGGATCTTCGACGACGGCGCGCTGCAGGGCGTGGACCTGCCCGCGCCCGGCCAGCAGCACCCGGGGATGTCCAACGCCCTCGTCGTCTCCGGCGCGGACACCGCCTCGGGGCACCCGGTGGCCGTGTTCGGCCCACAGACCGGGTACTTCGCCCCGCAGCTGCTGATGCTCGAGGAGATCCAGGGCCCGGGCCTGTCCGCGCGCGGGGTGTCGTTCGCGGGGCTGAACTTCTACGTGGAGATGGGCCGCGGCCCGTCCTACTCCTGGTCGGCGACCTCCGGGGAGCAGGGCACGACGGACACCTTCGCCGTGCAGCTGTGCAACACCGACGGCTCCACGCCCACCGTCTCCTCCACCGCCTACGTCGACAACGGCGTGTGCACGCCGATGCAGCAGATCACGGCGAGCGACTCGTGGAGCCCGACGCTCGCGGACGAGACCGCGGCCGGGTCCTACACCCTCTCGATGTACCGCACGGACTTCGGGCTGGTCGAGGACCGCGCCACCATCGGCGGTAAACCCGTGGCGTACACGGTGCAACGCTCGACGTACATGCACGAGGCGGACTCCGCGATCGGGTTCATGATGTTCAACGACCCCTCGACCATGTCGACCCCGGCAGGGTTCGAACAGGCCGCCTCGAACGTGGACTTCGACTTCAACTGGTTCTACGTCAACTCCGCGCACACCGCGTACTTCAACTCCGGGCTCGACCCGGTACGCGCCGCGGGCACCGACCCGAACCTGCCGCTGTGGGGCACCGCCGCGGACGAGTGGCCGAGCTGGAACGCGGCCGCCGGCACCTCCCAGGACCTGCCGGCCGCCAGCCACCCGAACTCCACCGACCAGGACTACTACGTGTCCTGGAACAACAAACAGGCCAACGACTACTCGGCGGCCGACGGCAACTACAGCTACGGGCCGGTCCAGCGCGTGGACCTGCTCAACACCGGGATCGAGAACTACCTCGCGACCGGCTCCAAGTTCACCGAGTCCGCGCTCGTGAAGGTGATGGAGACCGCCGCCACCACCGACCTGCGCGCCAAGGAGGTCCTGCCGCTGCTGCTGCAGGTGATCGACTCCTCGCCGGTCACGGACACGACCCAGGCGTCCCTGGTCGCGGAGCTGACCACGTGGGCGAACGCGGGCTCGCAGATCCTGCCGACCTCGGCCGGGGCGAGCAGCTTCCAGAACTCGGCCGCGATCGAACTGCTCGACGCCTGGTGGCCGCTGCTGCTCGAAGCCGAGTTCCAGCCGGGCATGGGCACCAGCCTGTTCGACGCCCTGGACGCGGACATGCAGACCAACGACTCGCCCTCGGGCGGGCAGGAGATCCCGGTCGCGGGCGCGGTCGCCTCCGACAACGCCGCGCAGTCGCACAAGGGCTCGGCGTTCCAGTTCGGCTGGTGGGGCTACGTCAGCAAGGACCTGCGTTCCGTGCTCGGGCAGTCGGTGACCGATCCGCTGCCGGTGGCGTACTGCGGCGGCGGGAGCCTGAGCGCGTGCCGCTCGGTGCTGCTCTCCTCGCTCTCGGCCGCGGCCGCCGAGTCCGCCTCCACGGTCTACCCGGCCGACGCGTACTGCTCGGCCGGCGACCAGTGGTGCGCCGACTCGATCGTGCAGGACCCGCTGGGCGGGATCACCGACCCGCAGACCACCTGGCAGAACCGCCCGACCTACCAGCAGGTCGTGCAGTTCGCCACCGGCGGCTGACACACCGACAGCACCATCCGTACCACCCGCACAGCCCGCACGTCCGATACGCCGACGGCGCCCGGCTCACCCGAGCCAGGCGCCGTCGCGCATCAGGGTCCTGCCCTTGAGCTCGTTGGCCTCGCGCCAGGACTGCACGGTGAGCGGGGTGACGAGGTAGAACGCGTACGCCCCGGCCTTGCCCGCGGCGTCCTCGCGCGGGTCCCAGGAGTGGCGGGCGGCGAAGGCGTCGCCGAGCGCGCCGGGCAGGTCGGCGGCCGCGACGGTCTCGACGGCGCCCTCGATCAGCACGACGTCGCGGGTGGCGCCGAGCGCGATCCGGATCCGGCCGGAACGCGCGAGGTTGCGGCCGGTGACGGAGCCGGCGGGGGTGGACAGGACCAGGCGGTGTTCGTGCCAGAGGAACGAGAGCGGGATCTGGCACACCTCGCCGTGCTCGTCCGCGGTGGCGACCCACGCGTCCATCTCGGTGGCGAGCAGGTGCAGGACGTGCTGCTTGCGGGTCGCCGCGTCACGCGGCGGCTGCACGGTCACATCGGTACCTTCTTCCCCTCGGCCTTACCTGTCGGTGCCTGTCAGTGCCTGTCAGTACCCGGATCCCGGGAATGCCAGCCGGTCACGTTATCAGTCACGCGCCTCGGCGGGTGTCGGCTGCTGGGCCGGGGCGATCGCCGCGACGGTGATGATCTCGCGGCTGACGGCCGGATCGTAGGCGTTCCCGGCCCAGTCGCCGTGGCGGCGAGCGGCGCTCAGGCCGGCTGCGGCCAGGAACGCGTCGAGCCGGTCGTGGCCGAGGAAACGCAGCACGCTGCGGCTGGTGCGTGGCGCGGGCCACGCCTCGCTCGCGTACGTCTGGGTGAACTCCACCAGCTCCCCGCGTACGCCCACGAGCCTGGTCTCCTCCCGTACCGCCGCGCCGTCGGGGGTGTGCGCGAGCGAGCGGTCCCCGTCCCACGCCTCCCATGCGCGCGCGGCCGGGTTGCGGGTCTCGAACACGAACCGGCCGCCCGGGGCGAGCAGTGTGCGCACGGTGCGGAAGAACGCGTGCAGCTCCTCGTCCCCAATCAGGACCTGGAAGGCGTGCCCGGTCATCACGACCAGGTCGAACACGCCGAGGCCCGCTGCGCCCAGCGCCTGCGGCAGCGTCCCGGCCACCCACTCGACCGTCCCGCACGCCGCCCGCGCCACACCCAGCATCCCCGCGCCCGGGTCGAGCCCCACCAGCCGGCCGGTATGCCCGGCCGCGCGGGCCAGCCGCAGCAGCTCCCCGGTGCCGCAGCCCACGTCCAGCACCGACGTGCACCGCAGCACCATCGGCAGGTAGAAGGAGAAGTCCTCCCGGCCCCGGCACAGCTCGTCGTAGAGCGCGGCAAGCTCCGGGTCCGTGTAGTGCGCGTCGGGTTCGGCCATGACCCCACCCTGACACGCACGCGCCGTGCGCGCCGGAGTCGGTGTCGATGTCCGCGTGGGTGGCGTCGCCGCCGCCGTTTTAACGCGGTGACAGGACGGGGCCGGGCGTGGTCGACTGCGCGGATGCTTCAGCGAGAACTGATCGCCGCGGTCCGCGCGGCCGCCACCGCCGACGCCGGGATGGACGCGGCGCTGATGTACGGCTCGTTCGCCAAGGGCGAGGGGGACGCGCACAGCGACGTCGAATTCTGGCTCTTCCTCTCCCCCGACGCCCACGCCCGTACCGACCCGCGCGCCTGGATCGCCGCCCTCGGACACCCCGTGAGTTACGTCCTGCGCAACGAGTTCGGCGCGCACGTCGCGTTCTTTGACGCCCTGGTACGCGGCGAGTTCCACTTCGCCACCACCGACCAGTACGACGAGGTCGCCACCTGGCCGGAACGGGCCGCGCCGGCCGAGGACATGATCGTGCTCGACCGCTCCGGCCGCCTGGCGACCGCGCTCGCCGCCCTGCCCGAACGCATGCCGCTGCCCCCGCCCGGGGCGTTCGTCGCCGAGTACTGCGACCCGTGGGCGAACTGGCTGGTCCTGGCCGCGCACGTGCTGCGCCGCGGGGAACTGCTGCGCGCCCTCGACGCGCTCGGCCACGCACAGCGCCACCTGCTGTGGATCGCACGCCGCGCCGAGGACGCGACCGGGCACTGGCTCACCCCCTCGCGCGCCGCAGAACGCGAACTCGACCCCCGGACCCTCGCCGCGCTCTACGCCGCCACCGCCCCGGCCGACCCAGTGCTCATCGCCGCCGCGCTGCGCGCCGCACTCGCCGAGGGCCGCCGCTGCTGGCGCGCACTGGCCGAACGTCACCCGGGCGAGACCCCGCCGCCGCCAGAGGACCTGCTCGGAGCGCTCGAGGCGCTGCTGCGCGACACTCCGCAAGCACACCGGGGTTCCTGAGCGGACCTCTCTGGGGCAGGGTTCGTGCTGTCCTGGCAGCGTGCAGACCGGCCGACAGGTGCGCTTCGGCGGCTGGCTCCTGCTCGCCGCCGGAGGCGACCACGGGGTAGGGGCGACCACGGCGTAGAGGTGTTCGAGCTCGTCGGTGATCGCCTGGAGCCTGTGGGCGAACCCACGGACCACCCGTAGAACCGTCGCGGCGCCGGGTCTCAGAGCTGATACTCGGTGGCACGGGAGCGGGCGGTGCGGCAGGATGGCCGTCCGTGAACGCACGATCCCGAACCTTCGACGAGTTGGTGGCCGAGGCCGACGCCGTGTCCGTGGACGGCTGGGACTTCTCCTGGCTCGACGGGCGCGCGAGCGAGCAGCGCCCGTCCTGGGGCTACCAGCGGCAGATGGCCGCCCGCCTCGCCCGCGCCCGTGCCGGGCTCGACCTCGACACCGGCGGCGGGGAGGTGCTCGACGGCGCCGAACGGCTGCCGCCGGTGATGGCCGCGACCGAGTCGTGGCCGCCGAACCTGGTGCGCGCCACCCGCCGGCTGCGCCCGCGCGGCGTCGTGGTGGTCGCGGTCGAACAGGACGGGCCGCTGCCGTTCGCCGACGGCGCCTTCGACCTCGTCACCACCCGCCACCCGGTCGCCAACGACTGGCCCGAGATCGCGCGGGTGCTCGAACCCGGCGGACTGTACTTCTCCCAGCAGGTCGGGCCCGCCAGCGTCATCGAGATCATCGAGTACTTCCTCGGCCCGCAGCCCGACGCCTCCCGCTGGCGCGACCCCGAAGACGCCCGCACCGCAGCCGAGGCGGCCGGGCTCGAGGTCATCGACCTGCGGCTCGAGCAGCTGCACACCGAGTTCCGCGACATCGGCGCGGTCGTCTACTTCCTGCGCAAGGTCATCTGGATGGTGCCCGGGTTCACCGTCGCGCAGTACCGCGACCGGCTGCGCGACCTGCACGAACAGATCGAGGCCGAGGGCCCGTTCCAGGCCACCACGACCCGGTTCCTGATCGAGGCCCGCAAACGCCCGACCGCGGACGCCGACGCCGACGAGCACGAGGGCGGCGAGCATGTCTGACACCACGTCCGAACTCGTCCTGCTCGCCAGCGGCCGCGACGCCGACGTCTACGCCCTCGACGACGCCACCGTGCTGCGGCGCGTACGCAACCCCGAGCACTCGCGCACCCGCGACGAAGCGAAGATCATGGCGTACGTGGCCGAATACGGCTACCCGGTACCGCGGGTGCACCACGTCGACGACGACAGCATGGTGATGCAGCGCCTGGACGGCCCGACGCTGCTCGAGAACCTCTTCCGCCGCCCCTGGACCCTGCGCGCCAACGCCCGCATCCTGGCCGGGCTGCACGACGCACTCGCCGCGATACCGGCGCCGGACTGGCTGCCCCCGGCGGAACAGCCCGCGCAGGCGGAATCGGGACCGGAACCGGGACCGGAGCTCCGGGCTGGGTCCGAATCCGGGCTCGAATCCGACGCGGGGTCAGATTCGAGCCCGGGGGCGGGCTCGGCCCAGGCTCAGGCCCAGGAGCCCGCGGGCCCGTTCGGCAGTGTGCTGCACCTGGACCTGCACCCGGGCAACGTGATCATCACGGCCGACGGCCCGGTCGTGATCGACTGGACCAACGCCGCCTCCGGTCCCGCCGCGCTCGACCTCGCCAAGACCCTCGTCACGCTCACCACGGTGGATCTGCCCGGCTGGCCGCAGCGCCTGGTGTGCGACCTCTACACCTGGGCCCTGCGCCGTGCCGCCCACACCGACCCGTCCCCGGGCCTGGCCCCCGCGCTGCGCGTGAAGCTGCAGGACCCGAACCTGTCCGAGACCGAGTCAGCCCGCGTGCGCACGATGCTCGAACGCGAGACGCGGTCCTAAGGCGCGTCCTGCCCGGCGCACTCGGACACGGCGAACCCGGACTCTGCGCACCTGGACTCTGCGCACTCGGACTCGGCGAGTTCGGCGAAGCGGGCGACGGGGAGCGGCTGCGTCATCCGCCGGCACACGTAGACCTTCTCGTACTCGGCGCGGGCCTGCTTCTCGTGCTCGCGCGCCGCGTGGGCGAAGACCGCCATCGGACGGTAGGGCGGGCGCTCCCCCGTCATCCGCACCCCGCCGTCGTAGCCCGAGTACACGTGCAGGTATGTGAAGTCCTCAGTGAACCCGATGCGGGTGTACCAGCCGATCGCGGCCTCGTCCTCACGCGTCCACGCGTCCAGCACCTGCGCGCCGCTTCCGGCCAGGCGCGTGCACGCTTCGCGCAGCAGCCGGGTCGCCAGGCCCGCGCCCCGATAGTCCGGCAGCACGCACACGCACTCGATCGTCGCGAGCTCCCCGCGCACCGCCACGTCGAGAATCCCCACGACGACGTTGCCCTCGTCCACGGCGACGAGCTCGACCACGCAGTCGGCCTCCTGCGGCTCCTTGCTGGTCCACACGTCGTCGTAGTAGCAGGTGTCGAAGAACGCGTTCAGCCGGCAGCGCAGCCACGACTGCTCGTCCGACGCCCGGTACGCGCGGATCTCAGGCGGCGCCAGCCTCAGCTTCGCCGCCGTCAGACCGCGCTCGTTGTGCGACGCGTCCGGGAACCCGGTCAGCTCGTTCACCGAGATCCGCCACGCGAAGTACGTGGCCTGAACCGCCCACCGCCACCGCAGCAGCACCTCCAGCGCCCGCTCCGCCTCGCCCGCGCCCACCGCGCCACGCTCGAGATACCCGGCCACCAGCGCATCGGCCCGACCGATCCCGCCCGCGTACATCACCGCCGACGCCAGGTCGTACACGCGCGGCCCGACCAGGTACGCACCCCAGTCGATCACGCCGCACTCCCCGGACGCGCCGTCCAGCAAGAACGCGTCAGGCGCCGGATCCCCGTGCAGGCCACCCCACGTCAGCGCCGCCGCGTCCAGGCCGGCCGCGCACTCCCGCACCCGGGCGAGCGCCGGGCGCACCCACGCACGCACCCCCAGATGCGGGCCCTGATCGATCGCCGGGACCAGCTCGGCGCGCGGCGTGGCGGTGCCGAGCGCCAGGTGCGCAAGCGCGAGGGTGTCCCCGATGCGCCGCAGGTCCGCCTCACCGCGCCCGTGCACCGGTTCCCCCGGGACGTGGCGGAGCAGCGCGAGCACGTGCCCGTCGGACGCGGCCGTGACCGACCCGTCCGCAGCCGGCAGCGGCGCCCCGGCGGCAAGGCCTGCCGCCTCGACCCGGGCGGCCGCCTCCAGGCCCTGGGTGAACTCCTCGCCGGCTGACGCGGCGACAGCCTTGGCGACGTATCGGCGCTCGCCGGACGTCACCGCCCACACGTGGGAGTTGAGACCGCCGGCCAGCGGCGTGATCTCGGCGCCGGGCAGCGACCAGTGCTCGGCGAGCAGCGCGGCCAGACGGGATGCGGGCAGGGACAGGGACAGGGGTACGGAGGGGGATGCGGACATGCGGGATCTCTCCACTTCGACACGCGGAAGTTTGATGACGCGACGCCGCTTCGATGACGCGACGTCACAGCGCACGGCCGCGGGCGCGCGGACGGCGCGGCGGCGGTGCGAACCAAGGAGAGACCAGATCAACGCACGGCCGGGATCCTAGATCGGATCCCGGCCGCCCACAAGCGAATATGCCGCGCGCGCCCCCCGACGCCGCGTTTGTCAGAACGCGGCGATCGTCTCCGGCGCCCGCTCGGCCCGCGAGAGCGTCCGCAGGACCGCGAGCGAACCGTGCCGCCGCGCCGAGACCCGCAGCAGCAGGTCGTTCACCGTCGCGTACGCGGACTCCGCATACTCCGGCGTCGCCACGCCCAGGCTCACCGCGAGGTCGTCCCCGTGCACCAGCAGCTCCATCAGCCGCGTGGTGAGCACATCGGCGGCGGTCATCGCCCGACCCTCCACCCACGGCATCGCGATCACCGTCTCCGGCTCCACCTCGCCCGACGCCAGCAGCTTCGCCGCTTCCTCGCGCGCCAGCGCCGTCAGCCGCGCCTGCTCCCCGGCCCCCGCCTTCGCCCGCTCCTCACCCGCGTCCCGGATCCCGAGATTCACCGGCGCGTCCAGCCCCGCACCCACCCACGCGGCCCGCGCGTAGTGCTCCAGCAGCGGCGTCACCACCGCACCCGGCTCCGGACGCGGCGCGGCCAACGCCAGACGGCCGCTCTGCACCTGCCAGCCCAGGTGGGCCGCCAGACCCCCGATCGTGAAACCGGCCAACGCACTCGGCTCGCCCCAGCGCTCCGCCACCGCCCGCGCACCGATCAACTCCACCGCCGCGTCGGCGGCCGCCAGGAAATCCTCGAAGATCGTCACCATGAACCGGAAGACTACGCGCCCGAACATTTGTACGCTAGGGAACCGCGAACCGGCATCGCGCGCGCCGCGATAATCCGACCGCGCCGACCTGACGACCCGTCACCTGTGGTACCCATGACGCACCAGCCCGCTCCGCCACCGCCCAGGCCCCCGCACCCGCGAACCGAGCGCCGCCCCGAGGAGACC
>NZ_JAGSOG010000298.1 GCF_018139695.1 Actinospica durhamensis
ACGCTTCGGGCGCGGCGCCGGGTCGTGCTCGTGATCGGTCGTGCTGGCCATGCCGGGGGTGCTCCTGTCTCGCCCATCTAGACTAACCCGATAAACCGGGTGTCTCAGCCGAGGCTGTCAGAGAGGGTGCGGATCGAAGGCGAATCGCGTCATGGATCCATGATGGCGAGCGGATCCGACACTCACGCGGGTTTGCCCATACTCGCCCGCCACTTCATCCGAATCCGCTGGTAGCTGCAGCGGCAGCGGGCAGGCACAGCCACTCGTCCCGTCGGACTGTGACGCCGGGCTGCTCGACCGCACTGCACCAACTCGGCGCAACGACCGGTGGCTGTCGGCCTGGCAACGGTCTCTGAGGGGACCCGAGCATCTTCAGTCATTCCCCTGCGCCGGCGTTCGCGGCGGCCTAGCCTGGAAGTCTGACGGCAACACCCAGGTACCGTCCGGCCGGGGGAGAGTTACGTGGGATGGCGCACTCGGAACGTGCCGATCATCGAAGGCTCCCTCACCACTGCGGATCTTCCGCTCGGCCCGTGGGCCGGCGAACAGGTCACGGTCTGGGCGAGTAAGACCGGCACCACCTGGCATGCGAACCCGGACTGCCCGAAGCTGGTGAGCAAGGGCAAGACAGCCGCGCACTCGCAGCTGGCGGCCGGGACGTTCGCTCAACGGGTCGTGCCAGCCCAGTTGCACTGCAATCCACCGGGCAGGCTGGCCGCGTACGCGGCGGCCGTGCACGAGCTGATCCGTTACGACCACGCCACCCGCAGCGCGGTGCAGAAGTCGGACGCCGACGCCCTCGATCTCGACGTCCTCATCGCCGGGAGCCCGCAGCGGCATCTCGAGTCGGGCCGCCAACCTTACGCCGAGCTGTCCGCACGATGGAGCACATGCATCAAAGAGCGCTCTCTGCTTTTCAACGAACTCCGCGAGCAACTCACCGATAGGCTGCCCGTAATGCTCGCCGCAGCTTGGGTCGCTTCCGGCCGCACTCCGCGCCAACATCAGGAGCGCTACGCTGCGTTCGTCGACATCGCCCGAGACATCTGCGATCGCCAAGAGATTGCCGCGAACGGGAGCCTATCCGGCCTCATCAACCACCGGTACCTCTCAATCTGGCTCAACCGGATCGCTGAGGGTGGGCATCCTCGGCGCGTGACGCGCGACCTGACAGAATCAGAGATCAAACATACGCGAAGCCTGACCCGCGACGACGCGTCCGAGTTCCATAGCCGTCTCGAAACAGCGTGGAACGAGATCGGCGACGCCTGGCAACACCGCCTCGAAGGCATGGCGCTGGCGCATAGCGGAGATGTGGTCGCCGTCTTCGACAACCACGTACCAGGCCTGACGTGGGAACTCCGGCGGCTCTTCGACAGCGACCACATCCCCTGCGCGATGCTCCGCACCCCTGAGACGACCTGGAAGTGCGCCGTCGTACCCGCCGTCTTCCGGCTTCTCCTTAATCACCACGATCGCGGCGCGGTCGGCGTCGTAGTCGCCGAAGAACGCGCCTACCACTTCGATCTCGATCGCTGTGCGCTGCTTCTACGCAACCTCGCAGCCGCCACCGGTTCCCTGGGCCTGGCCGAATCCGTCCGCCCTCAACCGAGCCTCGAGATCCCGCGGAGCGCACCCTGGCGCCTGAGAGCCTTCGACTCTGGGCACGCTCGGCCCGGCGGCATCACCCCGGACCAGCTGGCGGCGGCACTCATGGCCACTTATCAGGGCGAGAGGCTGGGCTGACCAGCATCTTCCGCGCTCTGCTTTTTGACAACTCGCGGATCGGTCGTGCCGCCTGGCTGGGTGCTGTCTGTCAGGGAGGGTGTGACCACGATCTCGCTTCGGTCGCCCGCGGGATTGAGCTCCTGCACGGAGTCGCCAGGTGTGTCGGGTTCTGCTGCACCGGCTCTCGTCGGCGCAGCCTGCCCACGATCGGAATCGGAGCGCTCGGGGTCCTGCAACGCCAGGCGTTCGCTGTACTTGAGCGCCCGTACGTGCTCGAGGAACTCGTCGTAGCGATCGATGGGCTTCGTCAGGTCTTCGTCGAGGGAGAATTCTCGGCGTAGGCGTACACAGGCAAGCTTGACGCGGTCGCCGTCCGACGAGTCGTCGAGGGAAGCGAGTATTTCCTCGACCAGCAACCGCCCGCGCTCGCGGGTCGTGACGGAGGGGTAATCTGAAAGAAACCCCTTGATGGTCCGGTTGAGCCGGTCTTCGAGTCGCCGGTCCTCTTCTTGGCGGTTCGCGCGGCGCATGACCTGTGAGATGTACGCCAGGAGCAGAGCGAAGTTCGACTCGGTGTCGTCGATTCCAGGTTCGGGAGCGTCCGAGAAGCGTGAGGCCGTCAGGACCGCGATGACTTCCTTGGCGAATCCGACCTTCTCGATATGGCATCCTTCGCCCAACTGCTGGGTGAAGGCGGATGCCACCGCGTCGAAAAGCGGCCCCGGTTTGTCCTTCAGCTTCACCGCGATGTCCAGTTCGGTGAGCAATGCCGCCTCTTCGCGCGAGAGCCCGAGCGCCCGGCTCGCGTAATTGCGGGCGGCCGTGGCTGCGACCGGGAGGGCGATGAGGTCTTCCGGTTCGGCAACGCTCACGAGTTCGGCGACGGAGAGCTCGGCGCCAGCAGCCCACGCGCCGACCTGGATCACAAACTCCGGGGCCAGGATCTGTTTGTTGCGGGGACCCCCTCGCCGCAGTGATTTGGCTGCGTCATCGCCGGAGCGATCGCTGTCGAGCAGGACGACGCAGGGCGGCCGGACGACATCGCGCCCCCGGGCGAGATAGACGAGATAGGGGACGCTGGAGGCCGATCCGGCGGGCACGATCGTCACCGTGTTCAGATCGAGCGCGTCGCTCCTCGGGGTCCCGCGGGCGAGTAAGTGGGCGCTGACGCCGGCGAGGAGGACTTGGTCGGCGAGCCCTTCGACGAACAGGTTGGAGCCGCCGATGAACGAGGTCTCGGCGACGAACGCTCCGAGGGAGGAACGCAGCGGCTCGTAATGGTTGCGTGCCGCGTCCTTGACGACGCGCGTGCCCTCATCGGTGACGCCCTTGTCCAGAACGCGGATGCGGTGCGCGGCGTTCCGGTTGATCAGGAACGGAGAATGGGTGACGTAGACGACCTGATCGTGACGATGTCCGTGCTCCGGAAGGGCGAACTCCTCGAGGATCCGAAGCAGGTCCTGCTGGCCCTGGCTCGAGAGGAACGCGTCGGGCTCGTCCATCAGCAGGATCTCCTGTTGCCCGGTGGCAGGCGCCGAGTGGGCCAGGAGCTGCACGTAGTAGCTCAGGAAGTACTTCAGCCCGTTGCTGCGCTCGGCGAAGGAGTAGTCGGTGCCGGTGCGGTCCCGAATAGTGAAGACGAGTTCGTGTTCGCGGGGGGAGACCATGAGCTGGAACTCGCGGTCCTGTGCCCACCACCTTGGGAAGTTCAAGTTGGTCGCGAGCGCGGCGTTGATCTTCTGGATGATCCCGTTGACGTACCCCTCGCGTTCGTCGGCGATCGCTTCCGCGAGGTCTACGAACGCAGAGGCCTCGATCCGGGCGACGCGGAACAGCAGGTCGCGGCCCAACCGGTACTGCCGCTCCAGACGAGCGGCCTTCCCGTTCTCGCCGGGATCGGCGGCGACCAGGGGGAACAGGCCCGGTGCCGCCACTTGCCACTCCTGCGCGTTCGACCAGGTCCGAGCAAGGACCTGGTCGATGATGTTTCGGCGCGAGCGGCGCGACCCTGACGGCCGCTGTACGCCGGGGGTGAGCGCGTAGAGCGGAATGCTGGCCGGCAAGGGGAGATTGGCATCAAGGCGGAAGACATTCGGGAGCATCGCCGCCAGATCGGCCGGGGCCGCGATGATCTCCATGGGTGAATCATCGAGCGAGCGGTAGAGCAGCGGATTTCCGCCGTTGGGCCGGAACAGGTGGAATCTGTCGCCGATGTGCGTCTCGGTACCGAGGATCGTCTTCGCGAGCTCAACGTCACGGCGATCGGCGATCTCGAACTCTCCGCCGAAGTCCGGAGACCTGCGCTCGCCCTCTGTCACTGAGAAGAACTGGGAGTAACGGCAGAAGTCGCTCCGGCTGATGCGCTCGCCAGTGATCGTCTTCTCGATCGAGTCGAGCAGGTGGCTCTTGCCCGATTCGTTCGCTCCGACGATCGTGGTCACCGACCGATCGAGGTCGAGCCTGACGTAGGGGTACCACGCCGCGTCCACCATCTCCCACGGCGCTGCTCTGGACGCGGCGGCGAACTTGCGCTCGTAGTCGAAGTTGAACGACTTGTAGAACCGCACGTACACCTTCGTGAGCCGCACCGGTGTCCCCGATCGCCTGGTCAGTAGTGGTTGAGCGGGAGTGCGGGCCATCCTACGGCTTGTCTCACGCAGCCGTCCCGGTTTTCGGCCCGCCTGCCGACTGCGTCGCCAGCGGATCCCCGGATGAAGGCTGCCCTCAGTCTGCGCGCCGACGGGGCGTTACGCGGCGGCCGCGTGCTCGAGCGCTGCGAGGTAGCGCTCGGCGTCGAGGGCTGCCGCGGCGCCGGTGCCGGCAGCGGTGATGGCCTGGCGGTAGGTGTGGTCGACGAGATCGCAGGCGAACACGCCGGGCTGGTTGGTTCGGGTGGACGGGGAATCGACCAGAACGTATCCAGCCTCGTCCAGGTCGACCTGCCCGACCAGGAGTTCGCTGCGCGGGTCGTGGCCGATGGCGACGAATACGCCCTGGGTCTCGATCGTGCGCGGCTGACCGGTGGCAGTGTCGCGGACGACGATGCCGCTGATCTGCTTGTCGCCGACGAACTCGATCGGTTCGCTGTTCCAGGCGAAGCGGATCTTCGGGTGGGTGAGGGCTCGCTGCTGCATGATCTTGGATGCGCGCAGGTGGTCGCGGCGGTGGACGACGGTGACGGTGGTGGCGAAGCGGGTGAGGAAGAGGGCTTCTTCCATGGCGCTGTCGCCTCCGCCGATCACGGCTATCTGCTTGCCCTTGAAGAACGCGCCGTCGCAGGTGGCGCAGTAGGACAGGCCGTGTCCGGCGTACTGGTCCTCGCCGGGGATGCCGAGGTGGCGGTAGCCGGAGCCGGTGGCGAGGATGACGGCGCGGGCGCGGTGTTCCTGCTCGTCTCCGTCGGTCAGCGTCTTGGTCTCGCCGGTGAGGTCCATGGCGATGACGTCGTCGGTGACGTAGGTGGCGCCGAAGCGTTCGGCCTGCTTGCGCATGGCGTCGATGAGTTCGGGACCCTGGATGCCCTGGGCGAAGCCGGGGAAGTTCTCGACGTCGGTGGTGGTGTAGAGCGCGCCGCCTGCGGTGACGGAGCCTTCGAACACGATGGGGGCCAGTCCCGCGCAGGCGGCGTAGATCGCGGCGGTGTGTCCGGAGGTGCCGCCGCCGATGATGACGACCTGGTGGATCGGGGTCTCGGTCATGCTCAGGCCTCGGTGTTCGTCTCGTCGGCGGGCAGCAGCTCGGCGATCAGGCCCTTGATGCGGCGTTCGATCTCGTCGCGGATGGGCCGCACGGCCTCGATGCCCTGGCCGGCCGGGTCGTCCAGCTTCCAGTCCAGGTAGCGCTTGCCGGGGAAGACGGGGCAGGCGTCGCCGCAGCCCATGGTGATGCACACGTCGGAGGCGCGGACAGCTTCGATGGTCAGGACCTTCGGCATCTCGGCGGAGATGTCGATGCCGACTTCCTTCATCGCCTCGACCGCGGTCGGGTTGACGTTCGCGCCCGGGTTGGATCCGGCGGAGCGGACCTCGATGCGGCCTTCGGACAGGTGCGTCATGAAGCCCGCGGCCATCTGGGAGCGGCCTGCGTTGTGCACGCACACGAACAGGACGCTGGGCTTGGCGGTCGGCTCGGTCATGGTGGTTCGGTTCCTTAGCTCGGTGGTGCGGAAAGTCGGTCAGGCGGCGGGGGTGGGGGTCGGGGTGAGCTCGGTCAGCAGGGCGCTGACGTGCAGGTCGATCTGGTCGCGGATGGCGCGGACCTCGTCGAGGGCGGCGCCTTCGGGGTCGGGCAGGTGCAAGTCGAGGTAGCGCTTGCCGGGGTGGATCGGGCAGGCGTCGCCGCAGCCCATGGTCACCACCGCGTCGGCGGCGCGGACGACCTCGTCGGTCAGGGGCTTGGGGTAGGCGTCGGAGGGGTCGATGCCGATCTCGCGCAGTGCCTGGATGACGACGGGGTCGAGCTCGGCCGCCGGGTGAGATCCGGCGGAGCGGGCGGTGACGGCGCCGCCGGAGCGGTGGGTGAGCAGGGCCGCGGCCATCTGGGAGCGCCCGGCGTTGTGCACGCAGACGAACAGCACCTCGGGGTTCGGATTCGCGAGTGAGCCCTGGGCCTTGGCGGCGGCCTGGAGCCGGTCGGTGGCGAAGCGGATGGCGAGGATGGGGAGGTAGCGGCGGATGTGCGCGTTCTCGGCGAGGAGCCGGTAGGACTCGTCGACGAGGGCGTGGACGGATTCGGCGGAGAAGATCCCGTGGTGGCGGGCGGCCAGGTCCTCGGTGGCGCGCTCGAGGACGTCGGCGACGGTTGGTTCGTTGGGGTCTGCGGGGTGGAGGGTCACGGGGTGCTCCCGTTGCTCGAGGCGTTGGCGTTGGTGGTGGCCAGTTCGGCCGCGGCGGTCTCGGGGTCGGTGTTGATGTCTACCGGCGCGGGGTGCTCGGCACGACCGGTCGGGTAGAGCAGCGCGATCAGCCCGATACCGACCGCGGCGCCGACGAGTTCGAAGGCGACGAAGCCGGGCACGGAGGAGGGCTTGATCCCGGCGAACGTGTTCGTGAACGCGCGGGCGATGGCGACCGCCGGATTCGCGAAGGAGGTGGAGGAGGTGAACCAGTAGGCTGCGCCGATGTACGCGCCGACGGCGGCCGGGCCGTAGTGGCCGCGGCCGGTGCGTCCGAGAGAGAAGATCAGCAGGATCAGCCCGGCGGCGGCGACGACCTCGCCGAGCCACAGGTGCCCGGCGCTGCGGTCTTTGGTGGAGGCGGTGACGGCGGGCAGGGCGAACATCAGGTTCGCCAGGATCGTGCCGAGGATGCCGCCGGCGACCTGGGCGGGGATGTAGATCGCGACGGACCGGGCGTCGAGGGCACCGGGTCGTCCTCGGCCGAGGATGTAGTCGGCGAGGGTGACGACCGGGTTGAAGTGGGCACCAGAGAGGGGTCCGAAGATCAGGATGAGGACGGCCAGGCCCAGGGCGGTGGCGGTGGAGTTCTCCAGCAGTTGCAGCCCGGTGTCGGTGGGGGAAAGGCGCTGGGCCATGATTCCGGAGCCGACGACGAGGGTGACGAGCAGCCCGGTGCCGAGGAACTCGGCGAGTGCGCGGCGGGCTGGGGTCGGGTTCACGGGGTCCTCCATGGCCGGCTCGGTGTACCGGGCCGAGAGACTGGATATCGACAGAGGTGAATGCAGGCAGGTCACGCCGTGGTCCGGCGTCCTTGACGCGAGACTATATCTCAACGAGAATTGAGTCAATGAACACTGAGCGAACTGACCTCGAGGCGAGGGCGAGGCGCCATGCCGCCCTCGGAGAGCCGGCCCGCCTGGCGATCGTGGGGCGGCTGCTGCTCTCGGACGCCTCGCCGACCGAGCTCAGCCGCGAACTGGGGATCTCGAGCAACCTGCTCTCCCACCACCTCGCCCAGCTCGAGCAGGTGGGCCTGATCACCCGGGTGCGCTCGGAATCAGACCACCGGCGCACCTATGTGTGCCTGAACGCCGGGTCGCTGGCCGGGCTGGTGCCGACCGGGGAACAGGACGCCGCACGGGTGGTGTTCGTGTGTACGGCGAACTCGGCGCGTTCCCCGCTGGCCGAGGCCCTGTGGTCACGCTGTAGCCCGATTCCCGTCGCCTCGGCCGGGACCGAACCGGCCGAGCACGTGCACCCCGGCGCGGTGAAGGCGGCACGCCGCCACGGCTTCTCCCTGGCCGGGCTGGGGACTCGACACGTCGACCAGGTACTGCGGCCGGGGGATCTGGTGGTCGCGGTGTGCGACCGCGCCCACGAGCACGCCGGTTCCCGAGTCGATGCCGCCTGGCTGCACTGGGCCGTGCCCGACCCGGCCTCGGCCGGCACCGACGAGGCATTCGACGCAGCCGTCGCGGAGCTCGCCAACCGCATCGATCGCCTTGTTCCCGCCGTGCACCTCGCCGCCGCGGCGTGAGTACTGGTTCGGCTAGTCGTTTCCGTACTCGTCGCCGCCGGAGTAGATATCGCTCAGCTCTCCTGCCGTCTCGAACTCTTTCGGAAGCCCCGCCTGGGCGACGAACTCGTAGCGGTCTAGAACCAGGTGGCAGGTCGGGCAGCTGAAGTACTCGGAGTCGATCGTAAGTGTGACGATCGGCTCATCCGCCATTTCGTCATACCCCTGATACTCGATGTCGGTGTCAGTGACCTCTTCACCCTCCAAGACTCCGGGCGAATCGCACGCCGGGCACGTTGCGTCAGCCTGGCGTCCGAACCCTGCCCGGAGGTCCCGTCCACGCGTCCACTCAGCCGCCACCTTGGCTGACAACGTTCCCGCGCGATGCTGGGCTAGGCGCTGACGAGCACGCTCGATCAGCGTCTCCGTCCGCTCCTTCACATATTCCTTGTTGCGTTCCAGATGGTCCGTGACGACCTTCGCCCGGTCAGGTCCAACAAAGTCGTCGATCTCCCGGTCCATCGCCGAGATCAACACGGCCGCCTGAGCCCAGAACGCCGCCCACCACATCTGCGGGTTGGGAATGATGAAACCGACGCCGCTGCCGTGCAGGTACTCGTTGCGTGCTTCGGAGACGTTGGTCGCCTCGCGGAGGCTGAACGGCTTGAACGCGCGCTCACAGCGCTTGAAGACCGTTACGGCCCGCACGGTGGTGAAGCGGGCCTCGCCCCTGATCAACCCGGACGCGATGAGCATGTTCACGCCCTCTTCTGTCGGCTCAGCGACCAGAAGCGGCGACGCCCATGCCAGCGCGGCCTTAGCCAGCAATTCAAGGGCCAGTGCGGCCCACATGGCCTGTTCGTCGAACGACCGGGGCGTACCATCGTCCATCGCGCGGTTGACGAACAATTTGGCCTTGAGCCAAAGCGCCTCGGAGTCGTATGGCGCGGGCATCATGCCTCACTCTTCAAGCGGTAGGCGATCCTTTGAATTTCGCGTTCCGGCTCCTCGGCCGCTGACGCCCGCGCGTGTAGGACCCTCCGGTTATCGATGATCAGTATGGTGTCCGGCTGGTCCCATTGGTGCTCAGTGGCCCGTTCAAGGAATCGCTCAAAGTAAGCCGCAGTGCGTCGTGCCCGCTCGTCACACGGCGTCATGCATCCGGGGTCGTATCGGAAGCGCACGCCGACGGCGGCCGGGCTGAAGAAGCTGCCCTTGCCGCTGTGGACCAGGAAGATTCCGTGTCGGACATACTCCGGCTCCATGACGAGCCTTTCGCTTTCTCGCCTTCGCGGCATCCATAGACGAGTGGGGGTGGCGCTGGTGCCCTCGCAAGCCAGGACCACCAAGTCCGGGGGCTGCTCAAGATGCGCGCCATCGGTGTGCAAGGGCTGGTCACCGGTTCCATAGCGGGCGCTCAGCGAATTCGGCGGTGCATCGATCTGCTCGATCGGACGAAGCGTCGCGAGCGCCGGATCGCCATGCCGGATTGGCACTTCCGTCAGGCCGAGGAGTCCGGCAGAGATCCGGAGCATATCGATCGACCCGCTAGTGGAGGCCCAGCCCTCCTTCTGCGCCTTCGTGATCAAGGCGTCCAGTGCGATTGTCACCGGACACTTCTACCGCATGTGCGAGGTCGCGGCGCCAACTTTAGGCAGACGAGAGCACGGTGCTGGCCCTCGTCGGCGGGGTGGGCGC
>NZ_JAGSOG010000299.1 GCF_018139695.1 Actinospica durhamensis
AGAGACAGCCCGCGGCCCGACCGTCACCCGCTACGAGGTGGAGCTCGGCCAGGCGGTGAAGGTGGAGCGCGTCCTCCCCCAGCCCGGCCTCCCTGGCCGCCTCGGCCGCGAGCACCTCGGCGCCCTGGCCGGCCGGCACCGGGCCGCCGGAGGTGAGCACCGTGTCGAGGCCGGGCAGGGCGCGGATCGCCGCGAACAGCGCCGCGCGGTCCACCGAAGCGTCGTCCACAGCCTTGTGGAAAGTCCACGGCAGCGGGCCAAGGGCTTCGATCACGGCCGTGACGCTCGAGAGGTCCACCGCGCCCTGCTCGTCCAACCAGCCCCACACGAACTCGCGCGCCCCGGCCGCCCGCAGCCGCTCGGCCGCCTCGATGAGCGCGTCCACGCCGGCCGGCCCGCCCGCCCCGAAGCCCTCGCGCAGCCGCAGCATCACCCGGACCGGCAGGTCCACCGCCGAGAGCACCGCCTCGACCGTCTCGGGAGTGGGGCAGAACCCCGCGTACCGCATGGAGCTCACCAGTTCCAGACGGTGTGCACCGGCGGACACCGCACGGCGTGCGTCCTCGGCATCGACGGCGATGACTTCCAACAGTCCGTTCGGCATGCCGCATAGCCTGTCACAGCCGCCCTGTTCTGCACCGCGGAGAGGGGGGTGAAACCGCGCGTGCGCGTGCTCCACGACACATTCGCGCGCCGGGTCGTCGCACCCGCCCGCCGGGCATATATAACAGGACTCGGCGATGAGGGTTGGTTTGAGGGGTGGATTTCCAGTGCGCAGCGGATACGAGTTCGACGCCTACGGCCGGCGTGCGGCGCGGCCGGACCGCGATCCCGAGCAGCATCTGGCCGCGTTCCTGAGCAAGGTGGCCGACGTCGCGGCGCCCCATCTCTCGCCGGCCTCCCGGAGCCGGCTGCTCGAGAGCCTGCGGCAGACCATCGAACAGGAACGCGCGGCCAACGGCAGGGACGTGCGCACGCTCGAGCGGATACTGAACTCGCTCGGAGACCCGGTCACCCTGGTCGACGCCGAGGTCCAGCGCGACCCGGAGTCGCAGCAGGCGCTGGCCGCGCGGCTGAGCCGCACCGGCCCCGGTGCCGGCGCGGCGGCCGTGGACGCGGAGCTGGCCAGGCAGCTCGCGCCGGAGACCACGCACGGGCACGGCCCGGTACACCCGGTCGGGCTGCCGGGTTCGGGCCCTGAGATCTGCCTGGACCCCGACCCGTTCGCCGCCGCGATCGAGTACCGGCCGGAGACGGTCGGCGCGCTCGGCCTCGGCGCGCCGGGCTCCGGGGCCGAGCTGACGGCGCAACTGGCGCCGGATGAGCTCGGATCCGACGTCTCGGCCCGGCTGCGCTCCTTCTGGTCCGGCGGGCCGCGCGGATATCCGGTGGAGTCGGCCGCGATCCTGTTGCTGGTCCTGGGCGCGGTGCTGGGGCAGTGGCTGTTCCTGCTCGGCGGGGGCCTGGTCGCGTTCGCCTCCCGCTTCTACAGCCCGGTGGAGAAGTGGCTGCTCGTGGTGGGCGCGCCCGCGGTCAGCTTCCTGCTTTTCAGCTTCGGGTTCTGGCTCACCCAGCACGGCAAGCCGGGCGGCACCCCGGACAAGCCGGTCGATCTGCTCAGCGGCCTCGACTCGTTCTTCGGCGCGCTCCCCCGGATGATCGCGGTGCTCGGCGCGATGTTCCTGCTCTGGCGCCTGGCCCGGGGCGTCATCCGGCGGACGTGATCTCCACCAGCCGGTAGCCGCCCGCCTCGGCCCGCAGCCGCACGTCGTAGTGCACTGCGACGCCGCCGGGCCCGAGGTGGGCGAAGCGGTGCAGCCCCGGCCCCGGCGAGGCCAGCGGCCGCAGCGCGGCCAGCGCGGGCTCGGCGAGGCTGCGGCGCAGGTGCCACTCGGCGCTCTGGGCCGCGGCCGAGTGCCCGGCCGTGCCGCGGTACGCGTCGAGGTCCAGCTCTCCGGCGAGCGCGCGCTCGGCCACGGCCACCGCCTGCGGCGGGTCGAGCCGGCCGAAGTACGCGCCCTGCGGCAGCACCACCAGGTTGGCCGCGAACCGGTCGCCGCCGACGTGCGTGGTCTCCCACACCAGCGGGCCGAACCGGGCCGCCAGGGCCACCGCGACGGGGCGCCCGAAGCGGGCGCAGCACACCTCGCGCCGCCCGTGCGTGCACACCAGCAGCAGCGGTCCGGCTGCTCGCCCGAGCCCGGGCCCGTGCCCGGAGCGGAATGCCTCGGTGGTCAGCCGCCCGCCGGTCTGAGTATCCGTCAGCATCGCCTGCGTGAGCGCGTCCGGCTCGATCAGCTCGACCCACCGGCCGTGCCCGTCGCCCCCGGCCAGGAAGACCGCGGGCGCCCCCGCGCCGCGCCGTCCGGTCCGATCCGTGCGCCGGATCAGCTGCGGGCGCACACCCTCGGCCAGCAGCCGGTCCGCCGCCCGCGCGAGCGGCTTCGGCAGGTCGTCCGGGTAGCCGAAAGCGGGCCAGGGCCCGGGATGCTCGATCAGCAGCCAGCCCCGGGTGGCGGTCGGGGCGCTGCCGCACAGCGCGGCGCAGGCGGACTCGGCGCACGGCGAGCACGTCATCAGACCCCTCCGATCCGGACACCAGGCGGCTATCTAAGTAAGGTTCGCCTAACCTTAGGTGTCCGGACCCTGAAGCGCGCGCGGACTGCGCCGAACGAGGGACGCGCGCGGGAAAGTCCGGCAGGCTCCCACCAGGTCGATAATGCAGCGTGACCAGGCGGCCCCGGGCAGCTAGCCTTAACTCGTCAGGGTGAACGCGCCCACCGCGGGTAACCCGGGAGTAACGACGAGAGTGATGAGGTAGTGCGGTGCCGACCGGCAAGGTGAAGTGGTACAACGCCGAAAAGGGCTTCGGTTTCATCGCCCGCGAGGACGGCGGCGACGTGCACGTCCACTCCTCCGCGCTGCCGCCCGGGGTCGATACGCTCAAGCCCGGCCAGCGGGTGGAGTTCGGCATCGCGGACGGCCGGCGCGGCGAGAGCGCGCTGAACGTGCAGCTGGTCGACACCAAGCCCTCGGTCGCGGTGGCCCAGCGCAAGCCCGCCGAGGATCTCGTCGTCATCGTCGAGGACGTCATCAAGGTGCTCGACCACGTCTCCAACACCCTGCGCCGAGGCAAGTACCCGGACAAGGAGCAGGGCCGCAAGGTGGCCAAGCTGCTGCGCGCGGTGGCCGACCAGCTCGACCTCTAAGCCCCCTGAGTCCGCGCCTCCGGAGCGCCGGGCGCGCGCCCGGCGCATACGCCTCAGGACACCTTGGATCTGCGCCCCGAGCCATGCCCTCGATCGACTAGGCGAACAGTCGTTCGAGGGCCTTTTCGCCCTCCGGGCCCAGGTCCCGGGAGAACTCGTTCACGTACAGCTCGATGTGGCGGCGGGCCACGTCCGGGTCCATCTCCTCGGCGAGAGAGAGCACGTACGCGTGCGAATCCTCCGGGTGCGCGAAGGCGTGGTCCACCGAGGCCCGCAGCGCCGCGGTGACGTTCGCTATCACCTCGGGGCCGAGGGCCGAGCGGGCCACGATCACGCCAAGCGGGATCGGCGCCCCGGTCGTGGACTCCCACCACTCGCCCAGGTCCGCCAGGCACTCAAGGCCGAACTGCTGGTAGGTGAAGCGCGCCTCGTGGATGACCAGGCCCGCGTCCACCTCGCCGGCGCGCACCGCGGGCATGATGTCGCGGAACTGCATGACCTTGATCTCCGGGCTCTCCCCGCGCGCCGCCGCCCACTGCCGGAACAGCAGGAACGCGGTCGAGCGCAGGCTCGGCACCGCCACCGTCCGCCCGGCCAGGCTCCCGTCGAAGCCCGGCGCGGCCAGCACCAGCGGGCCGCAGCCGCGGCCCATCGCGCCGCCGCAGGGCAGCAGCTCGTAGCCGTTCGCCAGGGCGTCGGGCAGCGCCGCCGCGGAGATCTTCATCAGGTCGAGGCCCCGCTCGGGGTCGGCCAGCCAGCCGTTGGTCTGGTCGATGTCGGCGTAGCTGATCTCCAGCTCGGGGGCGCCGGCGATCAGTGCGTGCGCCCAGGCGTGGAAGATGAAGGTGTCGTTGGGACAGGGGGAGTAGGCGATGGTCAGCAAGCTTGGAGTCCTTCCGCGATCGGCCGGGCGGCCGCGGTGAGCGCGGCCAGGGCGGGTCCGATCCGCCAGGCCTCCCGCTCCCGCCGCCCGACGAAGTTCGACACGGCTCTGATCTCGGCGAACGGCAGGTCGAACAGGGCGGCCGCGGCGGCCACCCCGTAGCCCTCCATGCCCTCGCCGACCGCGTCCGGGTAACGCCGCGTCAGTTCCCCGGCGCGCTCCTCGGTCCCGGTGGCGCAGTTGACCGTCAGGATCGTGCCGACCACGGCCCGCACGCCCGGCAGCCGGCCGCCCTCGGCCGCGGACGAGCCGAAGCCGAGTTCGTCCACGCTCAGGAATCCGTCCGGGTGCTCGGCGTCGGGCGGGGTCTGGGCTCCCAGGTCGGCCGCCACCACCCGCCGGGCCAGCAGCAGCTCGCCGAGCTCGGCCTTGCCCCGGAACGCCCCGCCGATGCCCGCGCTGATGACCGCGCCGTAGCCGCCGTCCAGCGCGAGCGCCCGGGCCGTGGCCGCGGCCGCGTTCGCCGCGCCGACCCCGCCCGCGAGCACGCTCACGCCCGGCTCCGCGGCGCCGCCGGGCAGCCCCTTGCGCAGCGCCTCGGCCTCGGCCTCGACCGCGGTGACGATCAGAATCCGATTCACCCGGCCACGCTACACCGCAGGCCCGGGCCCGCCGTCAGGAGGCCTTGGCGGCCGAGTGCTGGTCCGTCAGCGCCTTGCCGGTCAGCAGGGTCACCACGCACAGCCAGACCGCGCAGACGCTCAGCGCGAGCACCGGGTGGCTGCTGGGCATCACCAGGCCGAGGCCGGCCCCGAGCACCCAGCACAGCTGCATCAGCGTCTCCGACTTGGCGAACGCGGAGGTGCGCACCTGCTCGACCGTGTCGCGCTGGATCATCGCGTCCAGCGAGAGCTTCGCCAGCGACGGCGCGAGCCCGGCCAGGCCGCAGGCGAGCAGCACCATCGGCAGGTTGTAGTAGAAGGCCGTGAGCACCGCCACGATCGCGCTGATGGTCACGCAGCCGGTCACGATGCCCTCGGGCGCGCGCGCCTTGAGCCAGCCGCCGACCAGCGAGCCGAGGCCGCCGCCGACCGCGATGGCGCCGGCCACCAGGCCGATCGCGGTCAGGTTGCGCAGGCCGCCGATGGAGTTGGTGCGCAGCATGAAGGCGAAGTACAGGGCCATGTACCCGGCGAACGCCCGCAGCGCCCCGGTGGCCCGCAGCGCCGTCAGCACGCTCACGCCCACCGAGCGCAGCCGCTTGTCCGGCATCGTCTGCGCCAGGGTGCGCTCGTTCTCGTCCAGGCCGTGGTCCTCCCGGCGCAGCTGCGCGCTGACCTCGCCCGCGTCCGAGTCCACGTGCTTGGGCAGCCGCAGCGCCAGCCAGGTGCCCGCGAAGAACACCAGCGCCGCGAGCAGCAGCGGCAGGGCGTGGTTGAGCTTGCCGAGGCCGTAGCCGATCGGGGTGGCCACCAGCGTCGCGATGAGGGTGAACAGGTTGATCCGCGAGTTGGCCCGCACCAGCGAGGTGCCCACCGGCAGCACGCGCGGGATCACCGCGGAGCGGCTCACCCCGTACGCGCGCGAGGCGGCCAGGCAGCCGAAGGCCGCCGGGTACACGGCCAGGCTGCCGCTGGCGATCGTCTTGGCCAGCACCAGCGCGAGCAGGGCCCGCACCAGCGCGGTGATCGCCATGGCGAAGCGCCGGCCGCCGCGCAGCCGGTCGAGCACCGGCCCGATCACCGGGGCGAGGATGACGAACGGCACCATGGTCACCAGCAGGTACAGCGCCACCTTCGGCCGCGCCTCGCCGGGCTGGACACTGAAGAAGAGCGAGGTGGCCAGCGCGACGGTCACCAGCAGGTCGCCGGTGGCGACCACCGCGTTGAGCTCGATGACCGGCGCGAGCCCGGACTGCCCGGCGCCCTCCGCATGGGTGATCCGCTGGATCCGGCCGTAGACCGCGTCCGCCGCGTCCTTCGCCTCGTCGGCGCCGTGCTTGACCACGCTGCCGGTCTGCCGCATCCAGGCCGCGTTGCGCCCGGCGGCCTTCTTGTCCCCGGGAGCGCTCGAGCCGGTGGAGCCCGTCGAGCCGGCTGGGCCGCCCGGGTTACCTGGGCCGTCTTGCCCGTGGGAGCCCTCGGGGCCGTTCTCGCCCGAGACCGCCTGTGTGGCCGCGGCCGGATCCGCGCCGGGTCCGAGCGCCTCGGTGGCGTGCAGATCCGCCGGCGAACCCAGGGCCGTGTCTTCCAACGGCGGCGGCGCCGTGTCGTGATCCACCTGTTCGGAGGCCTTGTCTCGACCACCCATGCGTTCGCTCTCCCCCTCCGGTCACGTCGCGTCAAGTGTGTACCCCGCGGCGGGCGCTTGTCATGCGCCCCCGCGATCTCCTGGACGCCTGACGCTGGCAGCCCGTGAAACGACTACCATCGGAGGCGTGACCACCGCGACGCCCGCCAAGCCCCGTACCAGTCGTACCCCTGTCCTGGACACCGCGTGCGCAGAGGCGGTCGAGCTCGCGCTCGCCGCCGCGGAGGATGTGGCGGGCATCGGCAACGTGGGCCGGCACCTCGACACCCAGTCCGACGGGGAGCGGGTGGCCACGCACTTCTTCGAGGCCAGGGAGCGGGGCTACGTCGGCTGGCGCTGGGCCGTCACGGTGACCCGGGCCTCGCGCTCGAAGCTGGTCACCGTGGACGAGACGGTGCTGGTACCCGGCGACGGCGCGATCATGCCGCCGCAGTGGCTGCCGTGGAGCGAGCGGCTCCAGCCCGGGGACATCGGCGTCGGCGACCTGCTCCCGACCTCCCCCGACGACGTGCGGCTCGAGCCCGGCTACACCGGCGCGGACGAGCCGGAGACGACGCTGGGCAAGGGCGCCGAGGAAGAGGTGTGGGAACAGCGCGACTCGCTGCCGTTCGTCGCCTTCGAGCTCGGCCTCACCCGGCCCCGGGTGCTCTCCCGCGAGGGCCGCGAGGCCGCGGCCGAGCGCTGGCTGCAGGGCCGCGGACCGGAGTCCGACATGGCCCAGGCCGCCCCGGCCACCTGCTCCACCTGCGGCTTCCTGGCTCTGATGGCCGGCTCGCTGCGGCAGAGCTTCGGCGTGTGCGCCAACGAGTACTCCCCGGCCGACGGCCAGGTCGTCTCGCTCGGCTTCGGCTGCGGCGGGCACTCCGAGGCCGTGGCCTCGCCCGAGCCGCGCGAGCTGCCCGAGCCGGTGCTCGACGAGTTCGCGATGGACTCGGTGGACTCCGCCGAACTCGGCCACTCCTGACCGCTCAGCGCTGAGGACTGACCGCCGGCTGGGCCCGCGGTCTCCCGCGGCGTTCCCGTTCCGCGCGTTCCTTCAGGGCGTTCCCGCTCAGCTCGTTCCCGCTCAGCTCGTTCCCACTCTGCCGGTCGGCTCTCCTGAGCCGTCCGGCAGTCGTTTCTCACGCCGCGTCAGCTGACCCGCCGTCGGAGGCCTTGCCCGCCGCGGCCGCCGCGGCCGCGCGGTCCCGCGCGATCGCCCGGTCCCGCCGCTTGACGTAGTACAGGCCGAGCAGCCCCAGAACCGTCCCGCTGACCGCGACCCAGGGCCAGCGCCCGTGCCCGGCGCGGGTGAGCGAGGTGTGCATCGCCAGCAGGACGACGGCGGCGATCGCGTAGAGCCCAGTCCCGATCAGGACGATCCGCGCGACGTCCACCTCCATCGGCTTGAGCTCGCGCGACCCCCCGTTCGGCGGCTGGTCGGTCGTCTTCTCGGAATCCGCGGGAATGGCCACGAGGGCAAGCGTAGACAACGCCGCCGCACAGCCGCACCACCCGTCCCCGCCGATACGGAGCAGCCATGGCCGCCGATCCCGTCTCCGTCGCCTTCAAGCTGCCCGAGCGCGGGAGCAATCCGCTGCGCGAGGTGCGCGGCGGGTTCGCCACCTTCTTCGCGATGGCCTACATCGTGGTGCTCAACCCGCTGATCCTCGGCAGCGGCAAGGATCTGTACGGGCACTCACTCAACACCGGCCAGCTCACCGTGGCCACGGCCGTGGTCGGCGGCGTGATGACGATCATCATGGGTCTGGGCGGAAACCTGCCGCTGGCCATCGCCGCGGGCCTCGGCCTCAACGGCGTGGTCGCCTTCACGATCGCGCCCACCATGTCCTGGCCGGACGCGATGGGCCTGGTCGTGCTCGAGGGCATCGGCATCTGCCTGCTGGTGGTCACCGGCCTGCGGCGGATGATCATGGACGCGATCCCGATGCCGCTCAAGCGGGCCATCGGCGTCGGCATCGGCCTGTTCATCGCGCTGATCGGCCTGATCGACGCCGGGTTCGTCACCCGCGTGCCCGACGCGGCGCAGACCACCGTGCCGGTGCAGCTCGGCTCCAACGGCCAGCTCAACGGCTGGCCGGTGCTGATCTTCTGCCTCGGCGTGCTCGCCACCTTCCTGATGCTCGTGCGCAAGGTGCCGGGCGCGATCCTGATCTCCATCGTGGCCTGCACGATCGTGTCCGTGATCGTCAACCACGTCGCGCACCTGACCGCGGCCGACTGGGGGCTGATTCAGCCGAAGCTGCCCAGCCACGTGTTCGCGACGCCGGACTTCGGCCTGCTCGGGCAGTTCTCCCTGTTCGGCGGGTTCGCCCAGGCCGGCGTGGTGACCGCGGTCGTGTTCATCTTCACGCTGATCCTGTCCGACTTCTTCGACGCGATGGGCACGATCGTCGGCGTGACGGCGGAGGCCGGCCTGCTCACCGACCGCGGCGAGGTGCCGGGGATCAACCGCGTGCTGTTCATCGACGGCCTGGCCGCCGCGGCGGGCGGCGCCGGCTCCTGCTCCTCGAACACCACTTTCGTCGAGTCCGCCGCGGGTGTGGGCGAAGGCGCCCGCAGCGGTCTGGCCAGCCTGGTCACCGGCCTGTTGCTGCTGCTGACCACGTTCGCGACCCCGCTGACCGGCATCGTCCCGCAGCAGGCCGCCGCGCCCGCGCTGGTCGTGGTCGGCTTCCTGATGATGACCCAGATCCGCGACATCCCCTGGACCGAGTGGGACGTGGCCATCCCCTCCTACCTGGCCATCGCCCTGATGCCGTTCACCTACTCGATCACGAACGGCATCGGCGCCGCCGTCATCACCTTCGTCGCGATCAAGCTGGTCCTCGGCCGGCTGCGTGACGTGCACATCCTGATGGTGGTGATCGCGCTGCTGTTCGTGGCCTACTTCGCCCTGAGCCCGATCGAACAGTGGCTGAACGTGAAGTAGGGCGGCCCGGCTAAGAGCGCGGCTCGGTCTGGGCCATGAGGGCGAGCAGGTGGCCGTCCGGGTCCTCGAAGAAGGCCATCCACTCCTCCACCCCCGACTCGTGCCGGTGGATCAGGTGCGGGGCGCCGCGGAAGACCACGCCGCGGGCGCTGAGCTGCGCGTGGGCGGCGTGGATGTCGGGGACGGTGAAGTAGAGCACGGACGGCTCCTGGGCCGCGCCGGCGGCCGCGTCCTCGCCGCCGCTCAGGAACAGGCGGGTGCCGCCGCAGTCGAAGAAGGCCAGATCGCCGAAGGTGTAGAGGTGCGGCAGACCGAGGACGTCGCGGTACCAGCGCTCGGCGGCGGGGACGTCGCGGACGTGGCGGGCGATCTGGCCGATCGGGCCGAGCTGCAGGCTGTCGGTCATGGGGGCGGCTTCCTTCGTCGCGGAGTCGGAGTCGGTGGCGTGGGCGGTGGCGCGGGCG
>NZ_JAGSOG010000029.1 GCF_018139695.1 Actinospica durhamensis
CCACAGCCCCCAACGCCAGCACCGACAAGATAACCCGGCGCCCGATCGGCCTGCCTCGCTCAGCCGGGCGATCGGGTCGCGCGCCGTCGCCGGTGCCGCTGCCGGTCCCGCTGCCGTCGCCGGTCCTGTCGCCCTCAGCCATCCTCGATCACCGCCTTCTGCCTCCCAAGGCCACGGGCCCCGACGCCCGCGTCCTGAGCGTATCGGTGCGTCGCGGATGCGGTCAGCCGACACCCTTGCCACGGCTGCGGCGCTCCGGCTCGCCCTGAAGCCCGCGGGACGTGAAGCCCCACCGAGGCCGCGATGACCGCGATGACCGAACCGATATCGTGAGTTGATAACACGTGTCGAGGAGGCGGGCCCGCGTGATGACTCAGCCGGTCGAACCGAGCCCTGCCATATCCGGGCCACCGGGCGCGCGGGCGGCGGTGACGTTCCGGCGGATCGCCCGGGAATGGGCCCGGATCGGGGTCACCGGGTTCGGCGGTCCGCCCACCCACATCGCGCTGCTGCGGCGTCTGTGCGTCGAACGGCGCGGATGGATCGAGGCGAGCGAGTTCGAGGACGCGATCGCCGCCTGCAACCTGCTGCCGGGCCCGGCTTCGACACAGCTGGCGATCTGGTGCGGGTGGCGGCTGCGCGGGCGCCGCGGGGCGCTGCTGGCCGGGGTGTGCTTCATCGCCCCGGGCCTGGCGATGATCCTCGGGCTCTCGGCGCTGTTCCTGTCCGCGCATCCACCGCTCGTCGTGCTCGGAGCCGCGGCCGGGGCTGGCGCCGCGGTCCCGGCGGTCGCGGTGCACGCCGCATGGGGTCTGGCCCCGGCCAGTTGGAAGCGCATCCAGGCCGACGCACCCGGCGGGCCTCGCCGCGCCCGCGCCCGCTGGGTCGGCTACGCCGCACTCGGCGCCGCCGCCGCGACGCTGATCGGCCCGTTCCTCGTGCTGGTCCTGATCGCCTGCGGCCTGCTCGAGATCGTCGTACGCACCCGCCTGGCTGGAAGAGCACTGACCGGAACCGCGCGCTCCGTGCTGCCGGCGGCGCTACCGGTCGGCGCCGCGACCGGTGGCCTGGCGGCGCTGGCCTGGGTGGCGTTGAAAGTCGGTGCGCTCTCCTACGGCGGCGGCTTCGTCATCATCCCGCTGATGCAGCACGACGCCGTGTCCACCTACCACTGGATGAGCAACGCGCAGTTCCTCAACGCGGTCGCGCTCGGGCAGGTCACCCCCGGCCCGGTCGTGCTGACCACGGCCGTGGTCGGATTCGCCGCCGCCGGATACGCCGGCGCCCTGCTGGCCACCGCGGTCGCCTTCAGCCCGTCCTTCGTGTTCGTCCTCCTCGGCGCGCCCCACTTCGACGCCCTGCGCGGCAACCGCAGAATCCAGGCCTTCCTGACCGGCGCGGGCCCGGCGGTGATCGGCGCGATCGCCGGCTCCGCCATCCCCCTGGCCCTCGCCCTCACCCACGGCTGGCAGTACGCACTCCTGCCCGCCGCGGCACTGTGGCTGATCGCCGCAAGACGCGGCGGGGTCTCCACACTGCTGCTGTCCGCCGCGTGCGGAGCCGTGCTCGCCCTGGCCGGAGTGTCAGTGGCCTGAGCAGACCACGGCTCGCCGCGACGGGCACGGCACGGCACGGCACGGCACGGCACGGCACGGCAATGGGACCTCTGCGCCTCGAGATGTCCGAACAGACACCCGAGGCGGAACAGAGGTCCCACTTCTCTCACCGACGCGATCATCAGCCCCCCTGACGACCGAAGGTAAGTCTTCACCACCGCGGCGGCGCGCCCCTTCGGACCACGCGCCACGCTTTGGTGGCGACCGTAGACGATGCTGGGAGCGGGCGAAATGGATTCGGGATTCGGCGAATCCTCGGCGCGCCGGCGGGGACGGGGCGAGCGGGCAGTGCGCTGGTCGAGGCGCGGGAGGCGGCGAGCGCGCTGCCGGCGGCGATCAGCGCCAGTCCGGCGCAGGCGGTGGTCCATGCGGCGGACGGGCCGGCCCAGTGGCGTGCCGCGAGCCATGGGTAGAGCGAACCGAAGACGGCGACGCCCAGGACGCCCGCGACCGTGGACAGGGTGTTGACCGTTGCGCTCAGCGTCGCGGCGAAGCGTGGGGGTACGGCCGTGATGAGCAGGTTGAGCAACGCGGTCTGGGTCACTCCCAGGCCGTAGCCGCCGAAACACAGCACGAGCATCAGTGGCCACATCGCCACTCCTCGACCGGTCGGGACGAGCGGGGCCAGTGCGTAGGCGAGCGCTAGGAGCGCACAGCCGAGGACCGGCAGCCGTCGGGCCACGGCCTGCCGGGAATGGCCGAGCGTGGGTCCGCCCAGGCCGAAGGCCAGCACCCAGCCGAGCGGGACCAATCCCGCCTGCCAGGCGGGCAGCCGCAGTTGGTCCTGGGTGTACACCGACAGCACGAACAGCAGGGCGATGTAGGTCGCGGTCGTTCCGGCGAAGGCCACCAAGGACCACCGGGCCGTGGGGTCTGTCAGCGGTCTCAGATCCAACGCGGGTCGGCGGCCGCTCGCGACGACAGGTCGTTCGACGGCGATGAAGCATGCGCCGACGGGCAGCGCCGCGACCGTGAGCGTCCAGATCCACCAGGGCCGCTCCAGGCTGAGCGGCAGCATGACCGCCAGGGTCGACGCGGCGAGTAGCAAGGCTCCGCGCGTGTCGGACCCGGCCCCGGCGGCCGCTCGCGCGGGCGAGGGGTTCTCCCGCGGCAGCAGCGCAACACCGAGGAGCAGTACCAGGGCGCAGATCGGCAGGTTGAGCAGAAAGACCGCTCGCCAACCCAGCCCCATGACATCAGCCGAGACCACCGAGCCTCCGAGCACCTGGCCGAGCGCGGCGCCGCCGGACAAGGTGACGGCGTTCCACCCCAGGGCCTTGGCCTTCTGCGGGCCCGCGAACCACCGGTGGATGCCCATGAGCACCTGCGAGGTCATCAGCGCGGCGGCCGCTCCCTGCAGACACCGCCCGGCGATGAGCATTCCGGGCCCGGTGGCCAGCCCGCAGGTGAGCGACGCCAGGCTGAAGAGCGTGAGCCCCCACAGGTAGACCCGCCGCACGCCGTGGCGCTCGCCGAGCCGCGCCGCCGGGGGCGAGCAGGACCGCGGAGCACAGCGCGTACGCGGTCATCATCAAGGTGAGCTCGGAGGTACTGACCCCCAGTCCCCTGCTCACCGACGGTGCGGCCAGGTTGGCCACCGACAGATCGACGTTGGCCAGGGCCTGCCCGATGAGCAGCGTCAGTAGTGCGATACCGCCGGGATTGTGCTGTTCGTCAGCGTCCGCATGCACGGAGTCTTCGATCTCGCTCTCCGAGGACCTCGACCCCCTCGCGAGTCGAGCGGGCGGTCACTCACGCTGTAGACGAGCCGGACCCGGCGGACGTGAGAGTCGGAGAGACGCAAGTCGCCCCCTGGGCCCGGTGAGCTCAGGGGGCGACCTTCAATCAGACCTGCGATATATGCCTTCTGATCAGGAGAAGACCTCCATCTCGGACATCTGCGCGCCGTTCTGCACGTTGTTCGCGGTGAAGGAGAGTTCGACGTAGCGTTCGGCGGTGCCGGCGGGCAGGTTGATCGTCACGGTGTTGCCGGTCGACGGGTTCCAGGTGTAGGTGGCGGAGGCCACGAGCGTGGTCCAGGTCGAGTTGTTCGTGGAGCCGAGGACGGACAGGGTCTGGGTGCGCGTCTGCCAGGCCGAGGACGGGGGCAGGTCGAGCACCACGCTGCCGACCGTGGTGGTCGAGCCGAGGTCGACGGAGAACGTGGCGGGCCAGGAGCCGTTGACGCTCTCCCAGTACGTGCTGGTGTTCCCGTCTACGGCGTTGGCCGGGACGTACGTCTGGGTGTAGCTCGAAGCGGTGACCGGGCGGTTCAGGGCCAGGTCGGTGGTCGAGGACGTCCCGGTGCCGGAGAGCGCTACCGTCAGGGTGCTGTTGCCGGCGTTGCTGGCGACGGTGAGGCTGCCGGTGCTCGAGCCGGTCGCGGTCGGGGTGAAGGTGACCGAGGCGGTGCACGTGGCGCCGGCTGCGAGCGAGCTGCCGCAGGTGTTGGTCTGGGCGTAGGGCGCGGCGGTGGAGATCGAGCTGATCGAGGCCGCCACCGTGCCGGTGTTGGAGATCGTCACGCTCTGCGCGGCGCTGGTCGTGCCGGTGTTCTGGTTGCCGAAGGAGAGCGAGGTCGGTGAGGCCGAGAGTGTGGCCGTGCCGCCGGAGCCGCCGCCGACCGCCGGGAAGATCTCGAACTCACTGATCTGCGCCGCGGACCAGCCGGTGTTCGCGGTGACCGACAGCTCCAGGTACTGGTCGTTCGTGCCGGTGGGCAGGTTGAACGAGACCGTGTTGCCCGTCGCCGGGTTGAAGGTCAGGCCCGTGGAACCGACCAGCGTGGTGTACGTGGTGCCGTTGGTCGAGCCGAGCACCGAGAGCGTCTCCGTGCGCGTGGACCAGGCGGTGGCCGGCGGCAGGGTCAGCGTCACCGAGCCCAGCGGGTAGGACCGGCCGAGGTTCGCGGTCAGGGTCTGCGGAAAGGCTGACCCGTCCAGGCTCTCCCAGTAGGTGCTGGTATTGCCGTCGTTCGCGTTCGACGCCGGGTACCCGGATGCGTTGCTGCTGGCCGTCATCGTTCCGGACGGCGCGAGGTTGGTGCCCGCGCCGATGCCGGTGCCGGACAGAGACACCGTGGTCGGGCTGTTGTTGGCGTTGCTGGTGATCGTCAGCGTGCCCGAGTTGGTTCCGGCGGCGGTCGGGGTGAATCCGACCGTCACCGTGCAGGTCCCGTTGACCGCGACGGTGGAGCAGTTGTTGGACTCGGTGAAGGCGCCGGTGACCGCGACGGACGACACCGTCGCCGAGGTGGTGCCTGAGTTGGTGACCGTGACGGTCTGGGTGGGCGCGGCCACGCCGATGACCTCACTCGGGAACGTCAGTGAGGTCGGGGAGGCGTTGAGCACCGAGCCCGGCGCGGTGCCGGTTCCGGAGAGGGTGGTCGTGCTGGTGACCCCACCGGCCGTGACCGTCAGGGTTCCGCTCTGCGCGCCGGCGGCGGTCGGGGTGAACGTCACGTTGGCCGTGCACGAGCCGCCCGCCGCGATCGACGAGCCGCAGTTGTTCGTCTCGGCGAAGGGGCCGGTGACGGCGATGGACGAGACCGCGGCCGCCGAGGCGGTCGGGTTGAGCACCGACACGCTCTGCGCGGAGCTGGTCTGGCCGACCGCCAGCGAGCCGAAGTTCAGCGCGCTCGGGGTGGTGTACACGCCGGTGGAGAACGCCAGGTAGTGCAGGCTCCAGCCGGGGTTGTCCGGGTCGAGGGTGACGGTCTGCGAGCCGGCCGGCAGCGTGACCGTGTCGGAGACCGTGGTCCAGGTCTGTCCGCCGCCCGTGGCCGGGATCGTCTCAGCGCCGGTCAGGGCGTTGCCGGCGGAGTCCGTGAGATGGAAGGCGTCGGATACGCCGCTCGTCGAGGAGGCGCGGATGTTCAGAGTGTAGGTCCCGGCGGTGGCGACGTTGAGCGTGTACTTGAACCACTGGCCGGCGCTCGTCCAGGCCAGGTCGTCGCCGCCTCCGGTGTCGGAGGTCGTCTCCAGGTCGACGGCGTCGGTCCGGTACGAGGTGTCGGTGCCGTTGACGGAGTTGACGTTGTACGCCACGCCCTGGCCGCCGTTGTCGTAGTTCTCCGCCTGGACCGTGCCGGGCACCGCGGCGGCGGTGCCGTGGGGCGCCTCGGCCGTGCTGTTCTGCCAGCTGTTGCCGCTCGTCGTCGCGGTGAAGCCGCTGGAGTCGTTGAGGAAGGCGGACATGCCGGAGGCGAGCCCGGTGACCGAGTTCCCGGTGAGGACGGCGTTTCCGCTGGGCGCCGGGTAGTACTGCGGGGAGATCACGATGCCGTCGCGCCACGGATTGATGATCTGATTGTCCGACAGCGTCGTGCTGGTCGACGTGGAGAAGTCGAGCCCGTCGTAGACCGGATTGACGATCATGTTGTCGGTGGCGACGGTGTTGGAGACGACGCCGACGTTCTGGCCGTCACCGCCGTTGCCGATCTGCATCGCCGGCTGGCCCTGGAAGTAGGCGTTGCCGCCGGAGCGCACGACGACGTTGCCCGAGACGGTCGCACCGGTCATGTCGCTGCCGTTGGTGCCGAACCGCCCGACGCCGAGGCCGATGTAGCGGGAGGTGTCCGCGATGTAGTTGTCCTCGACGTGGTGGCCCGAGCCGCCGTAGACGGCGATGCCCTTGCCGCCCCACGGCGCGAGCGAGGTGTTGTGCTCCATGGTGATGTTCGTCATCGCGGTGTAGGTCGTGGACCCGTTGTTGGCGACCGAGTTGATCGCCATCCCGTCGTCGCCGGTGCCTCTGATGAAGTTGTTCTCGACCGTGATGTTGCTGCCGGACGTGCCGGTCAGAGCCACGTTGTTGATGTTGCAGCCGTCCGCGAAGATGTCGGTGAAGAAGTTGCCCTCCACGGTCCCGCCGGTACCCGAGGCCCAGACGCTGGATTCCACGTGCTGGACCCACATGTTCTCGATCGACCAGTTGGTCCCAGTGGTGTCCTCGGCTCCGCCGCCGCCGTCCGCCTCACCGCGGCTGAGCGAGTTCGTGTCGATGTGGAAGTCCTGGATGTGGCAGGAGTAGCACTGCAGCAGCGAGCCGAGGGGCGTGCTGTTGGGCAGCGGCGTATCCCGGTAGAGCTCGCTGTAGAGGTAGCCGGCGCCCTCGATGGTGATGCCGGTGACCGGGATGCTCTGCGTGCCGATCACGTAGAAGGTGCCCTGCGGGATCCACAGGATCTTGTTCTGCGACTCGGCCTGGCTCACGCAGTTCTGGATGTCCGCCGTACTGTCCGTCGCCCCGGCCGCGGCGGCGCCGTTGGTCGGGGTGTTGTCGGCGGTCGCTCCGCAGCTGGTGATCGAGATCGAGTTGGCCGGCTGCGCGAGCGGCGCGGGCGCGTCGAACAGGTCGATCGAGTTGATCCAGTAGGACGACGCGGAGTTCGACGAGTCCTTCACCAGTGAGATCGTGGATCCCGGCGCGATCGCGGTGCCGGTGACGAAGGCGCTGAAGTCGTCCCAGAAGTCGCGCGGGTCGCCGTCGGCGGCGTTCTGGTCGGGCACCGACGAGCTGTAGTTCCCATTGCCCTCGTACTGCCAGGTCTGGATCGAGTTCATGTTGATCGCCTGGCGGAAGGTGCCGTTCACGTACAGGTCGAGGGTCGCGGTGATCCCGCCGCCGGTCGACGAGTCGGGGATCGAGGCGCGGATGTTCACGAAGTCGATCGGCGTGCCGGTCTCGTTCGTCCACTGCACCGACTGCCCGTTGCCGGTCAGCTGCACGTACGCGTGCCCGGTCGCCTCGCCCTGCGGGCTGTCGTACTCGGAGGTCGGCGACGAGGTGAGCGAGACCACGCTCGCCCCGCCACCGAGCTGGCCTTCAGGGGCCTGATACGTGGTGAACGGCGTGGTCGCGCCGGCCACGCTCGGCGAGGGCGTTCCCGGCGCCTGGTACGCGGTGGCGGTGGAAGACGCCGCCAGCGCGGCCGGGGCGGGCGCGAGCGCCAGCACGAAGCCGGCGAAAGCCGTGGCCGCCGCCGTGCTCAGGGCGGTCAGCCGGCGCGAGCGGCGGTGGGAGGAGGGTGGCTGCGTGGGCGGGCCAGAATGTCTCATCGGTTTCCCTGGTTGACGTCGTGGCGAACCTCGACCGCCGCGACGGCGCTCGGGCGCACGTCAGGGTATTGAGGTGGGTTCGGCTGCTGTGCCAGAGAGTAAGACCTCGGATGCGCGGCCGCAAGAGTCGCAAGGAACTTTCGAATTATGTACGTAACACATCGCAAATTGTTGCGCCCCGACTGCGTTCGCCCAAGCAATCAGTAATCGATCATGTCTGATCAGGGAGCTTCATCGGCTGCGGGAGGCATCATGGCTTCTCAGCGGTGCGGTCCTCGAACGCAGCGCTTGCACAGGAGCCTTCGAATCCTGTCAAGAGATCGCAATTTTCCAGCCTGACGGCCGGTTTCCGAGTCAGCGCACGGCGAACCGGGAGCGGCTCAGGACGGCGATCCCGCCGGTGGCGACCAGTCCGTAGAGAGCCGGGGCGAAGAACACGTGCGGCAGGCCGAGAACACTGACACCCAGGCTGCCGGTCAGCCCGCCGAGGGCGCTGGCGATCGCCGAGGAGTTCATGAAGACGGCCGAGGCGGTCGCGACGGCCAGGGGCAGCAGCCGTTGGGCGACGATGATGCCCAGGGCCGCGAACACCCCCCATACCCCGCCCATGAGGATCTGCCCGGCGAACATTCCGGCGGCGTCGCCGGTCAGGGCGAAGCAGAGGTTCGCGCCGACGCCGAACGCCGCGCCGAAGACCATCAGCGGCATCATGCCGATGCGGCGGGCGACGACCACGGCAACCGGCATCAGGATCAGCTCTATCAGAGGCTGGATGCCGATGACCGCGCCGCTGAGCGCCGTCGGCAGACGCAGGTCGTCGCGCATGTAGATCGGCAGGAAGCCGTACTTGATCGGCTCGCCCGCGTATACGAGTACGTACAGGCCTGCGAACGCGAGCAGCGGCGACATCTCCCGCAGGCTCGGGCGCTGCCCGCGACGCTCGGACTGCGCTTCGGCCTGCACTTGGACCGGCGCTTCGGGCACCGATATGCGAGCGAAGCCCATGGGGACGATCTGGGCGAGCGCGCACGCACCGGTGGCCGCGAGCATGACGCGCGGACCGGCGGCGCTGGCCAGGATCGAGCCGAGGACGGGGCCGATGACCCACCCGGCCGTGAGCGCCATCCGCACGATCGAGACGACCCCGTCGGCCACGGGGCTCGCGTGCGTGCGCAGGTCGTCGTGGATCGCGGCGAACAGCTGCGAGCCGGCGGCGCCCGAGAAGGCCAGGACAACGGCGCTGATCACGAAGGGCATCCACACCTGGCCGGCCAGGGCCATCGCGATCCAGCCGAGGCTCCCGGCCAGAGCGCACCAGCGGAACAGCCCGAGCCGCCTTCCGGTGCGGTCCGAGCGCGCGCCGACCAGGTAGCCGGCGATCGGGGCGGTGATGTTCGTGAGGTAGAACAGCCCGGCCGTGGTCAGCGAGACGTGCAGGTCGTTGACCAGGAACAGGGTGATCTGCGGCGCGGCGGCGGAGGTCCCGAGCCCGGAGAGGAACAGCGCGACGGTCGCTCCGCGGTAGAGCGGCGAGGTCCAGACCGAGCGGACCGCGGACGAGGTGGTGGGCGCATCCTCGGCGGCGGCGGCGAGTGCGGATGTCATGAAAAAGATCCCTGAGATCTAGGCGGTGATGACGGCGGTACCCGCCTGCTCGAGCGCCGCGACTTCCTCGGCGGCCGCGGAGGTGTCGGTGACGAGGGTGTGCACGAGACTTGACGGCCCGACGTAGGCGTGGGCGGTGCGGCCGAGTTTGCTGCCGTCGGCTGCGGCGATGACGCGGCGGGTGGAGGCGATGATCGCCTTCTTCACCGCCGCGTCGTCGAGGTCGTATGCGGTCACGCCCTCGGCGGCGCTCAGACCGCAGCAGCCGAGGATCGCGGTGTCGAAGCGCAGCGCCGCGAGGGAGGCGAGGGTCAGCGGTCCGGTCAGGGCGCCCTCACCGCTGCGGGGCCGTCCACCCGGCACCACGAGCGTGGTCGCGGGCGCGGCGTCGCTGAGCGTGTGAATGGCCTGCAGCGACAGCGGCATCACGGTGACCGCACGGCCGTGCAGCAGTCGGGCGACGTCCAGACACGTGGTGCCGCTGTCGAGCAGGACGGTCTCGCCGTCCGCGATGAGTCGGGCGACCTCGGCGGCGATCCGGCGCTTGGCGTCGAGCGCCTCGTGGGCGCGCAGGGCGAAGGGCGGCTCCTGGCCCCGCAGCAGCAGCGTGCGCGCGCCGCCGCGGAACCGCTCGAGGACGCCCTGCGCGGCGAGGGTGTCCAGATCGCGCCGGATGGTCATCTCCGAGGCGCCGGTCAGCCCGGCGAGGTCCGGGACCGTGGCACTGCCCGAGTCCTTCACGGCCTGGGCGATCAGGCGGTGCCGGTCTGCGTTGTTCATACCGCGATTGAACACCATCCAGAACGAACACACAAGCTGTTCGAACATCGGCTTTTCAAACACAAGACATGTTCGTTACGATGGTCGCATGGAACGATCTCTCCGCGCCGCCCGGGTGGCGACCTTCGTCTACTTCGTCCTCGACGGCACCTTGATGGGCATGTGGCTGGTGCAGATCCCCACCGTCGAGAAACGGGTGGGCATCAGCCACGCGACGCTGGGCAGCCTGCTCGTGCTGCTCGGCCTCGGCGCGTTCCTCGGCATGCAGGTGGCCGGCCGGCTGGCCGACCGGCTCGGCACGCGCGTCGTGGTCCCGGCCGCCGGCGTGCTGTGCGGCGCGGCGCTGGTCCTGCCGGGCCTGGCCCGCGAGCCCTGGGCGCTGGCCGGCGCGCTGCTCGTGTTCGGCTTCGGCAACGGCTGTCTGGACGTGAGCATGAACGCCCACGCCGTGCACGTGGAGAAGGCCTACGACCGCCCGATCATGTCCGCGTTCCACGCCACCTTCTCGGTCGGCGGGGTCATCGCCGCGCTCGTCGGGGCGCGGGCGACGAGTGCGGGGATGAGTCCCGCCGCGACCCTCGGCGCCGCCGGAGCGGTCGGCGTCGTCATTGCCCTGATTCCGGCCCGCAGCCTGCTGACGACCGGCCCGACCGCCTCGGCAGCCGAATCCGCGCCGATCGAATCCGCCGAACCGACGGCGAAGCGGCGCACCTCGGCCCGGCGCATCTGGATCCTCGCCGCCCTGGCCCTGATGTGCATGCTGTGTGAGGGCGTCGCCAACGACTGGAGCGCCCTGGAGGCGAAGAACATCCTCGGCGCCCCGGCCGCCACCGCCGCGTTCGCCTACGGCACCTACGCCGCGAGCATGACCATCGGCCGGCTGCTGGCCGACCGCGTCTCCCGGCGCTTCGGCTCGGCGGCCGTCCTGCGCTACGGCGCGGCCACCGGCGCCGTCGGCCTCACGGCCGTGGCCTTCTCGCCCTGGCTCGGGATGACCCTGGCGGGCTGGGCGGTGTTCGGCCTCGGCCTGTCCGGCTGCGTCCCGCAGCTGTTCAGCGCCGCCGGGCACGCCGATCCCGCCGCGGCCGGCGCCAACGTCTCCCGGGTCGCCGGTCTCGGCTACCTCGGGATGCTCGCGGGCCCGGCGCTGATCGGCTGGATGACCCGTCTGACCGGGCTCAACCACACCTTCCTGCTCCCGGCGCTGCTGCTGGTGGTCGCCGCCGTCACCGCCGGAATCCTGCGTCCCGGCGCCGAGCGCGCGTCAGAACCCGAATCCGAGCCCGCGCTGGCGCAGCGCCCCTGAGCTCACCTCGTCGCGCGAATCGCGAGGACGACGGCGGCGATGGCGGCGGGCAGGAGCAGCCGCCAGCCGGCGAAGGGCACGGTGACGAGCAGCGGGACGATCGTGGCGGCGGCGAGGAGGCGAAGGCGGCCGGTGAAGAGCCGGGCGGCGGCCGCGACGCCGAGCAGGTAGGTGGCGAGGACGAGGGTGGAGGGGATGAACACGATCTGGTCGGTTCCCCACCCGAACACCGCCGCGCCGCACAGGCCGCCGGCACCGATCAGGCCGACGGCGAGGATCGCGCGGTACGGGACCTGCCGGGCCGTGCGCCGGGCGAGCAGGCGCGGGCCCCAGCCGTCGCGGGCGAGGGCGTAGCCGAGTCGGGACACGGAGGCGACGAACGCGTTCACCGTGCCCAGGCAGATCACGACGGCCGCGACCGCGACGGCATCGGCGACGGACACGCCGAGGCCGTGCTGGATGACGACGCCGAGGGAGATCCGGTCCAGCGCGGGGCTGCCGCGTAGGCACGGGTGCCGACGACGGCGAAGGCGACCGCGAGATACAGGACACTGATGATCAGGATCGTGAGAAGCGTCGCCCTCGGCAGGGTGCGCCGCACGTCGCGGAACTCGGCCGACAGATGGGCGATCGCCTCCCACCCGGCGAAGGCGAAGAAGAGCACGACGACGGCCTGACCGGTCCCCGCCACGCCGTGGGGCGCGAACGGCGTGAGGTTCTCGGCCCGGACCTGCGGCAGCGCGACCACGACGACGCAGACGAGGATGGCCAGGACCCCGGCGGCGAGGCCGATCTGCACCCGGGCGCCGAGCCGCAGTCCGCCGAGGTTCGCCGCGACGGCCGCCGCGAGCACGACCAGGGCGATCGCGGGAGCCCAGCGCTGCCCGACGCCGAGCGCGGCCGCGACGTAGTACCCGGCGGTCAGCGGCACGATGCTCTGCCCGACGGATCCGGCGATGAAGTACCACCAGCCCACCACTCCCCCGGCGGCGGGGCCGAAGGCCTTCGCGGCGAACGTGGCCACGCCGCCCGCATCCGGGAAGCGGGAGGCCAGCACGGCGAAGGTGAACGCGAGCGGCACTCCCATCAGAGCGCTGAAGCCCCACGCGATCAAGGACGCGGGCCCGGCCGCCGACGCGGCCTGCCCGGGCAACACGAGCACCCCCGCGCCGAGGATCGCGCACACGTACAACGCGACCCCCTGGGCCAGGCCGATCTGCTGACCCGCGGAAGCGGGAGCCTGATTCGATGTGTCGGTCGTGTTCGTCGCGTTCGTCGTCACCGTCTCATTCCAGCCCCTCGGGCCGCGCACCGCGAGTGACATGATGGCCGTCATGCGCAAGAAAACCGACGCTCACCGGGTCGCCGTCGCCGTGATGCCCGGTACGCCGATCTTCGAGCTCGCAGTGCCCTGCGAAGTGTTCGGCATCGCCCGGCCGGAGCTCGCCGACCCCTGGTACGAGTTCCGGCTGTGCGCCCCGGAGCCGGGCACCACGGTCGCGGGCGGATTCACCGCCACCGCGTCGTTCGGGCTCGAGGAACTCGTCGAGGCCGACACCGTGATCGTGCCCGCGTGTACGAGCGTCCACGACACCCAGCCCGCCGACCTGGTCGACGCGGTCGCCCGGGCGTACGCACGGGGCGCGCGCATCGCCTCGATCTGTTCCGGCGCGTTCGTCCTCGCCCAGGCCGGCCTGCTCGACGGGCGCCGCGCGACCACGCACTGGATGCACGCCGAGGAGCTGCGCCGACGCTTCCCGAAGGTGCTGGTCGACGAGACCGTCCTGAGCACCCACGACGACCGCGTTCACACCAGTGCGGGCACGGCCGCCGGGATCGACCTCTGTATCGACCTGGTCCGACGGGACCACGGCGCCACCGTCGCCAACGCCCTGGCCCGGCGGATGGTCACTCCCCCGCACCGTCAGGCCGACCAGGCCCAGTACGTCTCCACGCCGCTGCCCACCTCGCGCGCGAGGCCGCTCGGGGAGATCACCGACTGGGCGATCGCCCACCTGGACGAACCGCTACGCCTGCGCGACCTCGCCACCCGCGCGCATCTGAGCGAACGTCAACTCACCCGCCGCTTCCTCGAGGCCTACGGCCGCACGCCCGGCGACTGGCTCACCCGCGAGCGCCTGCGCCGCGCCCAGGAGCTCCTCGAGCGCACCGACCTGACCATCGGCAGCATCGCCGGCCTGACCGGCTTCGCCACCGCGGCCGGCCTACGCGCCGCGTTCGCCAGACACCTCCATACCGCACCGAGCGGCTACCGCGCCGCATGGCGCTCCGGCTGACCGGAGGCCGACCGGACCGGGCCGGCAAGGAGATCGGTGTACCAGGCCACGGTCGCGGCGAGCCCCTCCTCGAGCGTCCACCGCGGCGTCCACCCGAGCTGCTCGCGCGCCTTCGTGTTCGAGACCTGCTGATGCAGGATCTCCTCGTGCGGCGGCTCGATGACCTGCGGCACCAGATGTTCGGCCCCCATCAGGCGCTGGAGCTGCTCGACGATCCGCGTCGGCGAGTACGAGACGCCCATCGCGAAGTTGTACGCCTCGCCGCCCGCCACGCCGCGGTCGATACCGGCCGCCATGGCGAAGTACGACTCCACCGAGTCTTCGATGTACAGGAAGTCGCGGCTGAAGTCCTGGCCAGCCGGACGCTTGATCACGGGGCTCTGTCCGGACAGCAGACGCCTGACGGTGCCCGGTATCAGCCGGGAGAAGTTCCGGTCCCCCGGCCCGAAGGTGTTGCCGTATCGGCCGACGGCCACCGGCACGCCGTAACTCGCGTGGTACGCGCGGGCCAGCAGATCCGCGCACGACTTGGACACGTCGTAGGGGTTCAGCCCGTTCATGGCCATCGACTCGTCGTACGGCAGTCGGGCGTCACCGCCGTAGGCCTTGTCGCTGGACGCGACCAGGACCCGCTTGACCGATCCGGCCGCACGGCGACAGGCCTCGAGTACGTGGTAGGTGCCGCGGATGTTGGCCTCGAACGCCCGCAGCGGGTCGGCGAACGCGGCGTCCTGCTGCGCGACGGCGGCGAGGTGGTAGACCGTCTCGAACCCGCCGAGCCGGACCGTCCGCTCGATCAGTGCGAAGTCCTCGAGCCGGCCCCTGCACACCTCGACCCGGTCGATCACGCCGGAGCGAATCAGTTCACTGTCCGGCTCCCAGTCGGCCAGCAGCACCGTGACCGGCACTCCCGCCGCCGCCAGGCGGGCCACCAGCCGGGAACCGACGAACCCTGACGCCCCCGTCACCAGGCTCCGCCCGCCGTCGAAGGCGAACTTCCCGTCCATAGCTACGTCTCCGTTCGATCCGACGCATCGTGCGCCGCCATCCTAGGGGGCGGCCCGGGCGGGTAGATCGCGTCGTACCGGGTACTGGGCGCGGATGAACAGTCAGGCCGACGCCGTGCTCGAGCGCGCGCTCGCGCGGTTGTCGCTGGTGGCGGACCTGAGCGAAGCGCTGGCCGCCACCCTCGACGCCCGCGAGGGGGTCGAGCGCGTCTGCCGGCTGCTCGCGCAACGCCTCGGCGACTGGTGCGCGGTCGACCTGGTGCGCGACGGCGGCGCAACGAGCGGCATCGAGCGGATCTGCGCCAGCGAGACCGGCGCACCCGACTCGCGGTGGCCGCTGCCCGCACAGGAGGCCTCCGGCCCGCTCGCGGAGGCGCTGCACGGCGGCGGGACGGTGCTCTTCGACGCCGACGACATCCGGAACCTGCCGCGGGCGAACGCCTGGGACGCCGCGTTCGCCGACGACCTGGCCCGACGCGACGCCACCAGCGCCATCGTCGCGCCGATCGACGCGCGGCGGCAGGTGCTGGGCGTGATCTGCCTGGCCAGGTCCGGCCGGAGCCGCCCGCTGGCGAACGCCGAGCGCGCCATCCTGCGCGGGCTCGCCCACCGGGTCGGCCTCGCGCTCGAGAACGCCCGGCTCTACGCCGACGCCGAGAACATCGCCGAGCGCATGCAGCGTTCCCTGCTGCCGGAGCTCCCCCACGTGCCGTCGCTGGCCATGGCCGTACGCTACCTGCCCTCGAGCACCGCGGCGCAGGTCGGCGGTGACTGGTACGACGCGTTCCGCCTGCCGAACGGGCCGACCGCGCTGATCATCGGCGACGTCGTCGGGCACGACCTGCACGCGGCCGTCGCCATGAGCCAGGTGCGCAACATGCTGCGCGGCATCGCCTGTGACCGGCAGGAGCCGCCGGACTCGATCCTGCGGCGGCTCGACACCGCGGCCGACACGCTCAACCCGGACACGTACGCCAGCTGCGTGTACGCCGTGCTGCATGAAGATTCGGCGAGCCCCGGGGGTGGCGACTGGGCGCTGGACTACACCTCGGCCGGCCACCCGCCGCCACTGCTGATCGAAGCCGACGGCCGAGCGCGGTTCCTCGAGGACGGCCACGGCCCGATGCTCGGTATCGACCCCGCCCTCCCCCGCTCCAGCGCCACCGAGCCGATCGCGTCCGGTGCGGCACTCCTGCTCTACAGCGACGGGCTGATCGAACGCCGCGGTGAGACGCTCGACCACGGCTTGGCCCGGCTGCGCCGACACGCGGCGGGCCTGTCCGAGGACTCCCCCGACGTGCTGTGCGACCACGTGCTCGATGCGCTCGAGCCGGACGCGGGTGACGACGTGGCGCTGCTGGCCGTGCGTCTGCGCTGACGCTCTGCTGTTGGTGATCGACGGTTTATGCGATGAATTCGCGGCAACTCGGAGCATCCGGCCCGCTGGGGCCGAGCGAGCGAAGGGATGCCGCGCGATGGCCGCCGTCGTCTTTCCCGCCGTGCCGCTTCGGCCGCTGCGACGCGCCGCCGAGGCCGGGCAGGCGTTCGCCCTGGCGGAACTGCTGCGCTGGACCTGGCGGCCCACGGTCGACGTGCTCGGCGGACGCGTCGACGTCCGGCTGCTGCGCCTCGCGCTGGAGGCCGGGACCCGCCTCGTGCCGGGCGCACCGCTGCAACCGAGCCTGACCCGTCGGCCGGAACTGATCACCGGCGTCGACGGGAACGACGGCCTGTCGGCGGAGTGGACCATCCCGCGACAACCGGTGGAGGGCGCGGCGGTGCTGTATCTGCACGGCGGGGCGTTCGCCTTCGGATCCGCGCGGACGCATCGCACGCTCACCGGGGCGCTGGCGGCGGAGTCGGACCTGCGCGTGCTCGCCCCGAGCTATCGGCTCGCACCCGAACACCCGTCCCCGGCCGCGCTCGAAGACGCCCAGGCCGCCTTCCGGTTCCTCGAAGCGACGGGCATCCCCGCGGACAGAATCGTCGTGGCCGGCGACTCGGCGGGCGCGTATCTGGCGACGCTGCTGGTCGCGCAACGGTGCGAGGCCGGGTTGCCCGCGCCCGCGGGAGTCGTGCTGTTCTCACCCTGGCTGGAACTGGGATGTGCCGCGCTGTCAGATGCCGACCACCGCTGCCGCGACCCCTTCGTCAGTCCGAACGCGGCCAAGCGGCTCGGGCGACTGTACGCCGACGCGGCGGCGGGGCCTTTGGCAGAGCTCTGTCCCGGGCGTTCGGACGGCTCGCCCCCTGACTCCACTGCAGCGCGCGTCGCTCCGTACCTCATTCAGGTGGGCGGGCTCGAATCCCTCGCGCCCGGGGCCCGCGAATTCAGCCGGAAGCTGACCAGCGCTGGATTCGACTGCACATTGGAGACCTGGCCGGGGCAGATCCACGTGTTCCAGGCCATGCACCCCTGGCTGCCGGCCGCCCGCAGAGCGATGCGCCGAGCCGGGCAGTTCGCCCGTGAGCGCGCTCTCGTGGCTGAAGGTCGTGACTGAAGGTCGTGACTGGAGGTCGTGGCTGAAGCTCGTGGCTGGAGGTCAGCCCGCTGCCTCGCCGTGCCCGTCGCCGCGCTCCTCGCCCAAGGCGTAGCGCAGCTGCCGACCGAGGTGGTCGACCTCCTCGCGTGGGCACGCGTCGCGTAGTGCCGGCAGGAGGACGGCGTCCTGTCGTTCGATGTGGCGCTGGGCGTCGAGGACGAATCGGCCGACGAGCACGGCGTGGTCGGCGTCGTACTCGTTCTGCTGCTCGACCTCGCCGTGCTGCTCCTGCGCGGCGGCGCGCTGCAGACTCTCCACGGCGTCGCGCAGGGCGTGGACCCGGCGTTCCTGGTCGACCGCCTCCTGCCCACCGCCCGGCAGATACCGGCGGAACGCGGGCAGCAGATAGCGTTCCTCGGCCTCGGCATGGCTCAGGAATCGGGCTGTCGCGTCGTGGACGAGCATGGTCCGCTCCGGCCCGGGGTCGAGCGCCGCGATCCGCTGCACCAGCCGTTCGATCCCGGCGTGTTCGCGGGTCAGTTCCGTGACCGCGTCGGCTCTCTCGGGCATGGTGGCCTCCTTCGTCGCCTGATTCACCGCGGCCGCCCGCCCCGGCCTGGGCAGTTCCGGTACCCGCGACTCCCGGCATCATGCACGGCCGCTCGCCCGCACCAGCGCGTTCACCACAGCGTTTGAACATGGTTTGAACATGCGGGGGCGCACGAAGCCGGTCGGCGCACCAGAAGTTTCACGAGGATGGAAATCGGTTACTTCGGCATATCGGGTACTAGTTCATCGAGAGGTGTCGGATAAGGAGGAATGGGCCGTGAACGAGCCGACGGATCCCCGCACCCATCCCGCCGCCGAGTACTCCGACCGGCCGGACCGGGCCGCCGCGTGCCTGGGCCCGCGGTAAGCACCCGGGCAGGCTGGGATGTTGTCTCCGCGCGACCAACACACGCTGGCGCAGATCGAGGCCGAGCTGCGGGCCAGTGACCCGGAGCTGGCGCGTCGGATGGACGACGACGCGGCCGCCGCCTCGGCGCAGGGGCCCATCTACGCGCGCCCGCGTCGACGCGTCGTGCTGAGCTGGCTCACCATCGGCGCGGTCCTGCTGGCCACGGCCTTCGCGGTGCGCAGCGCGGACGTCGCCTTCCTGGGCGTCGCCGTGATCCTGGCGAACGTGAGCGTATGGACCGCCGCGCTCGTGGCGGGCCGGCTCCGGCGACGCACCAATCGTTCACGGATCGGCGACGGGCGGAACAGCAGCGGCGGACGCTTAGGCTCGTGATGCGGCCCGGCTCGGTGATGCGACCCGGCTCCGTCATGCGACGGGGCCCTGCAGCGTGAGGGCGTCGCGGTGCGTCGCGGCGTTACGGTGGACGGTATGACCGGACAGGACGCGGCCGCCGCCGCGGCAGACAGCGTCGAGCAGCTCGACGCCGCGTTGATCGGCTGCCGGGCGTGTCCACGACTGGTGGAATGGCGGGAAGAGGTAGGCCGGGTCAGGCGACGCGCGTTCGCCGACTGCGACTACTGGTCCCGACCGGTCCCCGGCTTCGGCCCGGCGAACGCTCCGCTGGTCATCGTCGGGCTGGCGCCGGCCGCGCACGGCGGCAACCGGACCGGGCGCGCGTTCACCGGCGATCCCTCCGGCGATGTACTCTTCCCCGCCCTCTATGACGTGGGCCTGGCCACTCGCCCCACCTCGACGGACCGCGACGATGGGACCGAGTTGGTGGGTGTGCGCATCACCATGCCCGTGCACTGCGCGCCGCCCGACAACAAGCCGACCATCGCCGAACGCGACGCGTGCCGTCCTTGGCTGATGCGCGAGCTGACCCTGCTGCGGCCGACCACGCGTGTCTTCCTGGCCTTCGGCGCCTACGCGTGGCAGGCACTACTGCCGATCCTCGCCGACTCGGGTTGGATCGTCCCCCGGCCCCGGCCGGGGTTCGGCCACGGCGCCGAAGTCGAACTCGAGCACCAGGCCGACGGGCAGCGCGTACGCCTCATCGGCTGCTACCACCCGAGCCACCGCAACATCGCGACACGCACCCTGACGCCCGAGATGCTCCGCGACGTGTTGGCGCAAGCGGCACACGCGGCGGGCCTGCGCTGAAACGGCGGCTCACGCGGCGGATCAGCCGGTCAGCCGATTAAGCATTTTGTCGATCGAGCCGGATGCGCAGGAGCGCCTCGACGATGGCGGCACGCCAGGCGTCCGCACCGGCGGCCCAGTCGTCGCAGACCACGTGGATCTCCGCCTGAGCCTGCGCGGTCAGGCACGGGAGCAGCTCGTCGACGATCTCCGCGAGATACGTCGGCGGAGCGTTCGGCGCAGGATGGTCGACGATGAACTCCATCGCCTCAACGACGGACATCGGGGGCAGCGGGTCCCAGGCGAGTTCTCGGAATGCCGCGTCAGACTCCTGAACCTGATCCAGAACCTGATCCGCGGCCGGCCGGGCTCTCGCGTCCCAGTGCTCGAGGATCACGCGTGCCTTTTCGTCGAACTGGGGGAAGCGCCGCGTCGCCGCCGTCAGGTTCATCAGGATCTCCGCGCGGGTGCGGCCGGGGAAGACGTCGTCCATCGCGAACGCCAACTCGGTGCGGTCGAGGTCGCCTTCGCGCAGCCAGCGCTCGCGGACCAGTTCGAGGGCGTGCCCGTTGTCGTCGTTGGTCCAACTGAGTGTGCCGAGCAGGTCCGGTAGCGCCCGGGCGTCGGCTGCCGGATCGCGCCGCACACGCAGGCAGTCGAGGAACGCCTCGGTCTGAGCGGTGAGGTCGAGGGCGGACTGCATGGTGGATGTGAGTGTACTGCTTCACTGCGCGAGCGATGGAGCGGTCGGACTCGCGGTCGGCTGCGCGAGGGCGGGGCGGGACGGCCGCGGGTGTTTGTGCCGGGGCGCCCTCGACGGAAGTGCGCGGAGCTCGCGCCCCGGCGTGGGCGCGACGTGGTCAAGTAGCCTGCTGGACATGGGTGTCGAGTTGGTCTTGTTGCCGCGGGTGGCGTTTCGGGGGCGAGAGATCGCCGGCGCCCGGCTGGTCGGGCTGCTCGCGTTGCTGGCGCAGGACCTGCACGGGGGTTGTGGCACGAACCGGCTGATCGAGGGGCTGTGGCCGCAGGAGCGTCCGGAGCATCCTAGCCGGGCGTTGCAGGTGCTGGTGTCGCGGGCGCGGGCGGTGTTGGGGGCGGAGGCGATCGTCAGCACGCCGTCCGGAGGCTACCGACTCGCACTGCGGGATGAGCAGGTGGACGCCGCGGCGGTGCTGGCGTGTGCGGCGGCGGGTGCCCGGTGCGCGCAGGACGGTGATCATGCGGGGGCGCTCGCGCAGGCTGAGGCCGGTCTGACGCTGTGGGAGGTGGCGCCGGGGAGTGGCGAGGGGGGCGACGGATCCAGTGGGCTGGGCGGAGCCGGCCGCATGGGCGGATCCAGTGGGCCGGGCGGATCCAAAGGGTTGGGCGGACCCAGTGGGTTGGGCGGACCTGGTGGGCTGGGCGGAGCCAGTGGACTGGGCGGATCCAGCGGGCCGGGCGGATCCAGTGAGCTGGGCGGATCCGGCGGCATGGGCGGAGCTGGCGGCATGGGCGGAGCCGGCGCGGCCGGTGGGCTTGGCGGATTCGGCGGAATCGGCGTGTTCGACGGGGTTGGTGACGATCCGTTGGCTGAGCTGCGGGCGGCGCGGGCGGGGACGTATCGGGGGTTGGTGCGGGCACGGGCGTTGGCGCTGAGTCGGCTGGAGCGGCGGCCCGAGGCGGTCGAGGTGCTCGGCGGTCTGATCAGGGAGCAGCCGCAGGATGAGGAGGTGTTGGCGCAACTGCTGCTGTGCGAGGCGGAGACGCTCGGACCCTCGGCGGCGCTGACTCGGTATGACGCGTATCGGCGCGGCTTGCGGGAGGAGCTGGGGAGCGACCCGGGGTTGGAGCTGCAGCAGGTGCACCGGCGGCTGCTGGAGCGGGGTGCGCCGGTCGTGCGGCGCGGCGTCGAGCATGAGCCGAACGCGTTGCTCGGGCGGGAGGAGTCCATCGCGGCGGTGCGGGAGTTGCTCGGCGCCTTCCGCGTCGTATCGATCATCGGACCGGGCGGTCTGGGCAAGACGCGGCTGGCGCACGCCGTGGCCGGGGGTGCGCAGCAGCGGGTCGTGTTCCTGGTCGCGCTCGCCGGCGCCACCGCCGACGCCGACGTGGTCGGCGAGGTCGCGTCCGCGCTCGGGGTCCCGGACCGGGGGCCCGCGCCGGGCGGGCGTCGCGGGGCGCCGACCGACGCGGTCTCGGGCATCGTCAAGGCCCTGGGACCTGGGCCGGCTCTGCTGGTACTGGACAACTGCGAGCACGTGCTGGCCGGTGCGGTCTCGCTGGTGCGTGCGCTGGTGGCCGGGAGCGGGGAACTGCGGGTGCTGACGACGAGTCGGGCGCCGCTCGGCCTGTCCTCGGAGTCCGTGTACCTGCTGCCGGAACTGAGCCTGGCCACCAGCGTCGAGCTGTTCCGGCAGCGGGCGCAGGCGGCGCGGCCCGGGCTTGACTGCCCGCCGGACTCGGTGCGGCAGCTGTGCAGCCGGCTGGACGGCCTGCCGCTCGCGGTGGAGCTCGCGGCGGCTCGGGTCCGGGTGATGTCGGTGGCTGAGATCGCCCGGCGCCTGGAAGACCGGTTCGCCCTGCTGCGCGGTGCCGCCCGCGACACGCCGCAGCGGCATCGCACGCTGCACGCGGTGATCGACTGGAGCTGGAACCTGCTGACTCCGGACACCCGGGCCGCGATGCGGGCTCTGTCGATCTTCCCCGGCGGTTTCACGATCGACACCGCGCAACACCTGCTCGAGGTGGACGAGGCGGAGGCGCTGCTGCTGGTGGAGCAGCTGGTGGACCAGTCCCTGCTCCAGCCGGGCGACGCGGCCGGGTCGGGCACGCGCTTCCGGATGCTGGAGACCGTGCGCGAGTTCAGCGCGGCCCGGCGGCACGAGGCGGACGAGGGCGAGCGGGTGACCGAGCGCTTCCTCGACTGGGCGCGGGAGTTCGGCCGGGCCCACCACGAGTCGATACTCGGGCAGGACCTGGTCACCTCGGCGGCGCGGGCCAGGGACGAGCAGGAGAATCTCCTGCTGGCGCTGCGCCTCGGGCTCGACCGCGAGGACGGTACCTGCGTCGCGGCCGTCTGCGCCGTGCTCGGCGCGCTGTGGATGTTCGAGGCCGACTTCGCCCGTATGGCAGCGCTGACCGGACAGTGCGCCGCCGCGCTGGCCCGGCTGCGCCCTGATCCGGAGTTCGTCGAGGTGGCCCGGACCGCGACGGTGCTGGCCGCCGTCAGTGCCTTGATCCTGCGGCAACCGGCCGCGGCACGTGCCCTGGTCGCACTGCGGCGGCTGCCGGCGGCCCCGCCGGACACCCCGGCGCGGGCGACCGCCCTCGTGCTCACCGCCCTGGTCGAGGCCCGCGCCGAGCAGATCACGACGCTGCAGCTGTTGTGCGAGAGCGCCGAGCCCCTGCTGGCCGGCATGGCCAACACCGTGGCCACCTTCGTCTGGCAGGGCGTCAACGATCTGGAGAGCGCGCTCAAGGCGGCCCGGCGTACGCTCACGGCCTTCGACGGCCAGGACCAGCAGCTGCCGTGGTTCAGGATCGTGACACACAGTCGGATCGGCGACCTGTGTCTCGAACTCGGCCGTGGGGACGAGGCGCACGAGCACTTCGCCGCGACGCTCGCGGCCCTGGAGGGTTTGCCGGGCTTCAACGCGTTCGAGAAGGGCTCGAGCGCGGCCCGGGTGCGCTGCGCGATGGTGCTGGCGAACCTGCAGCGCGGCGCCGTGGACGAGGCGGAGCAGTGGCTGAACCGGATCCTGCGCGAGGACGGCGCGGAGATCGTCGGGCTGCCGATGTTCGACGTCGCGGCCCGCGCGGAGATCGCGCTGGCCCGGGACGAGGTGGACTCCGGGCTCCGGCTGTGGCGCCAGGCCGCCGACGCCCTGCGCGACGGCCGGCACCGAGACGAGCACGACACCCTGTTCCACGAGCAGACCTGGGCGCTCGAGGTGGAGGCGATCACCGTGATCGCCCACGCCCAGCACGGCCGGCTCGCCCTGATCGGGCAGCTCGCCGGACTGCTGCCGCGCAACGCCTCCCGAATGATCACGGACAAAGTCAGTTCGCCGCTGTCCTATGACGAATCCCCTCTGTTCGGGACGCTGCTGTTGGCCGTGGCCCTGCTCGACGTGGACCGCGGCCGCCGCACCGGCGACGCGCGCGCCACCCGCTCGGGCGCCCGGATGATCGCGCTGGCCGAACGCTTCCCGTTCAAGCGGGCCTTCCAACCGACGCTGCGCCCCGCCCAGGCCCTGCGCCTCGCCGAGGAGGCGGACCGGTCGGCGTACACCGCTGCGGTCTCGGCGTACGCCGGCCTCGACGCGGACGAGTTGCGCTCCGCCGCCTCGGCCAGCGTGCTGGCACGGGATCAGTTCACCGAGACGCCCCTCGCTTGAACTGCATCCCGGCCCAGACGTAGCCGATCAGGGACAGCCCGACGCACCAGGCGGCGGCCACGATGCCGCTGTGCCCGATCGCGGAACCCGTCAGCAGCCCGCGCAGGGTGTCGATGATCGAGGTGAAGGGCTCGTTGTGCGCGAACCACCGCACCGAGCCCGACATCGTTCCGGTCGGCACGAAGGCGCTGCTGACGAAGGGCAGCAGCTGCACCACCAGACTGAAGCTGGCGGTGCCCTCGATCGTCCCGGCGGCCAGGCCCACCGCGACCGCGAGCCAGCTCAGCGCGAGGCTGAGCAGCGCGACCAGGCCGGCCGCCGCGAGCCACTCGGTCACTCCGGCGCTGGACCGGAAGCCCATCGCCAGCGCGACGCCCACGAGCAGGACGGCGCTCAGCAGCGTGCGTATCAGGGCTCCGGCGACGTGCCCGGTCAGCACGGAGCTGCGCGAGATCGCCATGGTGCGGAACCGGGCGATGATGCCCTCGGTCATGTCCCGGTTCACCGCCTGCGCGGTGGACGAGGCTCCGTAGCCGACGCTCATCAGCAGGATGCCGGGCACGACGTAGTCGATGTACTTACCGCCCGAGGGCGTGGCGCCGGTGCCCAGCGCGCCGCCGAAGACCCCGACGAACAGCAGCAGGAGCAGCGCCGGTACCGCGAGGGACACGATGATCGTCACGGGATAGCGCACGGTGTGCAGCAGACTGCGACGCAGCATCGTGGCCGAGTCGCGGGCGGCGAACGTCAGGGTACTCATCGGGTGGGCTCCTTCGGCGCGGAGGCGTTCGGGGTGGACGGCTGCTGCGGGGGCACGTGCGAGGACGCGGCGTCACGGGCGGAGGCGGCCGTGGTCGCGGGCTTGTCGGCGGACGCGGACGCGGGCTCGTTCGTGCTCGCGCCGTCGTCTTCGGTGGCGGGGCTCTCGGCGGCCGCGTGCCCGGTGAGGGCGAAGAAGACGTCGTCGAGGTCCGGGGTGTGCAGGGCTAGGCCCTCGACCTCGATCGAGGCCTGCTCGAGCCGGGTGAGCAGTGCCCGCAGCGCGCGCACGTTCGTCTCGCCGGGCACGTTGAGCGCAAGGCCCTCGCCGCGGGAGGCCTCCTCGAGCAGCTGCTCGGCCGCCGCGAGCGGGGCCTCCTCGGTGAACTGCAGCCGGATGTGTCCGCCCGGGACGCGCCGCTTGAGCTCGGCCGAGGTGCCGGTGGCCACGATCCGGCCCTGGTCGAGCACGGCGATCTGGTCGGCGAGCTCGTCGGCCTCGTCGAGGTACTGGGTGGTCAGGAATATGGTGACGCCGCTGCGCACCAACTCCCTGACGATCTGCCACATGGTGCGCCGGCTGCGCGGGTCAAGGCCCGTGGTCGGCTCGTCCAGGAAGATCAGCCGCGGCTCGCCGACCAGCGTCATCGCCAGGTCGAGCCGGCGCCGCATGCCGCCGGAGTAGGTCGAGGCCCGCTTGTCGGCCGCCTCCACCAGGTCGAAACGCCGCAGCAGATCCTGCGCGCGCCGGCGCCCCTCGGCGCCGCGCAGATGGTGCAGCGAGGCCATCAGCAGCAGGTTCTCCCGGCCGGTGAGCAGCCCGTCCACCGCGGAGAACTGGCCGGTGACGCCGATCGCGGCGCGTACCGCGTCCGGCTCGCGGACCAGGTCGTGGCCCGCCACCCGCACCTGCCCGCCGTCGGCGGGCAGCAGGGTGGAGAGGATCTGCACGGCCGTGGTCTTGCCGGCCCCGTTCGGGCCGAGCAGGCAGAAGACCGTGCCCTCGGCGACGCTCAGGTCCACGCCGTCGAGCACGACCTTCTCGCCGAAGGACTTACGCAGCCCGGACGCCGTGATCGCCGGGCTGGGCGCAGCGGGATTCATGACTCTCCTTCGATACCGCGGCCTGCGCAGCGGGCCGCCCTGAGTACAGGGTGCGCGCAGCCGCATTCACCGCTGTTTCACGGCGCTTTCACGGGGAGAGCGTGAAGGAGAGTCCGGCCGGATGCCGGGATCCGAAGAAGTGGAGGGGTGGAGGGGTCAGACGAGCTTGGTCAGGATGGCGTAGGCGAGCACGAGCAGCAGCAGCACGCGGCCGAGCTCGACCGTGCGGGGGGCGAGCGCGACGGGGGCGCCGTCGTCGGGGCCGCCGATGACCGGGGTCGGTTTGGTGACCGGCATCGAACCGGCCCGGTTGACGGCGAAGACGGCGGCGAACGCGAGGCCGACGACGAGGATCAGGCCGAGCGCGGGGAAGTGCTCGGTCTGGTCCATGATCATGCCGGGCATGCCCGCCATGGTGAAGCTGCCGGCCGTCGAGCCGTGGATGGTGGACGGTGCGACACCGGCGGCGAAGCAGTAGACCAGGACCGCGCAGCAGCCCACGGCACCGAGCATGCGCCGACGCGGCTCGGGCGCGGTGGCGGACCACGCGCGCGCTGCCCGGAAGGCGAAGTAGACGCCCGCGGCCGCGAACAGCACCAGCCACACCGGGCGCGGCAGCGTGCGCGCCCAGCTCGAGACGATGCCGGCGGCGGCGACTCCGGCGAGCAGGTGCAGCGCGTCGGTCTCGTAGTCGGTGGTGTAACCCCAGAAGCGCACGACCAGCAGCCGCCAGAGCGAGTAGAGGCCGAGCACCAGCATGAGGAGGCTGACCAGGTCGGAGAGCCAGTACGGGGCGTTCACGCGGCGGCTCCGTCCGGGATGGCGGCAGGGGGCGTGGAGGTGGCGGCGGACGTCGCCGCCCGGCGCGTGCGCGGCCAGTAGACGAGCGCGATGACGGCCAGCAGCGGCGCGGTGTCGGGATCGGTGCCCATGCCCATGAACGGCATGCCGAGGCCCTCGCCGAACACCCAGATCAACACGCTGAGCCCGAGCGCGAGCACGATGCCGGCCCGCACCACGCGCCGCCAGGGCGCGAGCACGCTCAGGGCGACCAGCGCGAGGGCGAGGCCGAAGACGATGCCCAGCTCGGCGCCCTTGGTGGAGCTCCACGCCGTGGCGTGGTCGAGCAGGGAGACGTACCAGACCGGCGCGCCCTCGACGTTGCCCGCGATCGTGTCGGAGAACGCGTCGGACGCCAGGTTGTGGGGGAGGAACGCGAGCACGGCGAACAGGCCCCACAGCACCAGCCACACGGCCCGGGCCGCGCGGATGCCGACGAAGCGGGTCGCCTCGACGGTTTCGCCGGAGCCGGGGGTATCGGAGCGCGGGGTGTCGGCGGCGCCGTCGCGGTCGTTCGGCCAGAGCAGGACGGCGAGCAGGCCGTAGAGGATCGAGGCGCCGGGCGCGCCGCCGAAGGCGCTGGGCGAACCGGAGGCCAGGCCCCCGAGTCCCTCGGCGAAGAACCACAGGAACGGCACCCAGACGATGCAGCCGATCAGGCCGAGCCTGACCGTGCGCGGCCAGGCGATGCCGAAGCCGATGGCCAGCTCGATCAGCGCGAACAGGACCATCAGCCCGACCGGGTGCTGCCCGACCAGGTTCGAGACCGAGTGGATCGGCCTCGCCAGCCAGCCCGGCGCGCCGTCGGTGGCGTCGCTGAAGGTCATCGGCGCGAAGTCCTTGGTGAACATGAACGGCTGCAGCTTGAGCAGTCCGTCGAGCACCCAGAGTCCCGCCAGCACCAGCTGCAGGCGGCGGCGCGGCGTGAGCGAGGCGTGACCGTCCGTGGCGCCCGGCGGGGTCCCACGGCCGAGGCCGGTGGAGGTGGCGGTTCGCGTCATAGTGCCTCCATCGTCACGGACCGGCCTGAGATTTTCCGAAGAAGGGCGAGAGACACGGCGGAGAAGATGCCAGACAGGGCTCTTCGAGTGCGCGCACGCGGCGGCCGCGCGGTATCGGGCCCGGTTACGGCGCGGGGCCGGGTCGGCCCACTAGGGTGACGAGGCGTGATCGAGGCGCTACTGATCCTGCTGGCCCTGGCGCTGACCGCGCTGTGCGCGGGGTTCGTGGCGGCGGAGTTCTCGCTGACCACGGTGGAGCGTTCGCAGGTGGAGCGGGCCGCCGCGACGGGCGACCGGCGCGCGGTGCGGGCCCTGGCCGCGGTGCGGCATCTCACCTTCCAGCTCTCGGCCGCGCAGCTGGGCATCACCGTGACGAGCCTGGTGATCGGAATGGTGGCGGAGCCCTCGGTCGCGGCGGTGCTGCGCGGGCCGCTCGAGGCTCTGGGCCTGTCGAGCGACCAGGCGCAGAGCGCGGCGCTGGTGCTCGGGCTGGTGGTCTCGACCGGCGTCCTGATGGTGGCGGGCGAGCTGGTGCCGAAGAACCTGGCGATCGCACGGCCGCTGGCGGTGGCGCGGGCGGTCGCCGGACCGATGCACGCGTTCGCCCGGGCGTTCTCCTTGCTGATCGGGCATCTGAACCGGGCCGCGAACCGGGTCGTGCGGCGGATGGGCCTCGAGCCGGCCGAGGAGCTCGCCTCGGCGCGCACGCCGCAGGAGCTGGTGGCGCTGGCCCGGCGTTCCGCGCGCGAGGGCGTGCTCGAACGCACGACCGCGGAGCACTTCGTCCGGGCGCTACGGCTGCGAGAACTGAAAGCACATAATGTGATGACCCCTCGGGTCGATGTACAGGCAGTAGGTGCCGACGCGAGCGCGCGGGACGTCACCCAGCTCAGCGCGGCCACCGGGTTCTCCCGCTTCCCGGTCTACCGCGACTCCCTCGACGACGTGGTGGGCGTGATGCACATCAAGGCCGCGCTCGCGGTCCCGTCCGACCGGCGCGACCGGGTGCCGGTGGCGGCGCTGATGTCGGAGCCGCTGCTGGTGCCCGAGTCGCTGCCCGCCGACGAACTGCTCGAGCGCGTGCGCGGACAGGCGGGCATGGCGGTGGTGCTGGACGAGTACGGCGGAATGGCCGGGGTGGCGAGCCTGGAGGACGTGCTCGAGGAGATCGTCGCCCCCGACGCGGTGGACGAGACCCGCGCCTACTCCGGCGGTACCAGCGACCGCGACGACTTCCGCCAGCACGCGCTGTGGCTGTGGGACAACGTCCAAGACGTGAAGGCCACCATCACGGATCTGATCGCCGAGGGCGACCGGGTGGTCGTCTACTGGCGGATCGAGGGCATCCACCAGGGCGCGCTCTTCGGCGTGCCCGGCACCGGCAAGGCGTTCACCGGCGCCAGCATCAGCACCATGACGATCCAGGACGGGCGGGTGGTGCGCTACACGGTGCTGGCGGACCGGCTCGGCATCATCCAGCAGCTCGACGGGACCCCCGCGTGACCGCGCCCACGCCCGCCCAGGCACCGGCCGCCCAAAGCCCCGCCGGATCCGTCCCCGACGCGGCCGAACTCGCCGAGATCCGCCAGACGCTGGCCGCCTACGCACACATCTTCGACGACCACGACCTCGACCGGTTCCACCTCGTGTTCACCGAGGACGTGGTGATCGAGATGACCCGCGGCGCCGGCACGGTCACCCGCGGCCTCGCCGAGATCCAGGCCTTCGCCGCATCCCTGCCCGAAGGCGGCCTGGACCACCACACCCTGGACACGGTCGTGTTCATCGGCGAAGACGGCCTGGTGCGGGCCCGCAGCCGCTACCTCGCCCTGCTCGCGGACCAGAGCGTGCACAACGGCGAGTACCTCGACCTACTCACCCGCACCCCGGCCGGCTGGCGCATCGCCCGGCGCATCTCGGTACCGCGCATCCCCCACGGCCCGCGGGTCCCGCTGTCCGAGGAGGACCGGCGGGCTTGGCGGCCGCGCTCTTGAATTCGTGCTAGTTTATCAGTCCCCACATTCACTGTGACGGTACGCGACCGGTGCCCACAAGCTCGATCCCGCGCATAGTCTCTGCGTCCTGATGAAGCACCCGGTCTGAGCTCGGGAGCGGCCTTGCGACTCCGTTTTCAGCCGGGAGGCCTCAGCTTCGGCCGTGATTTCGACCGGCTCTGGACGGCCGCGTCCGTCTCCTACCTCGGCGACGGCGTGTCCATGGCTGCGCTGCCGCTGCTGGCGGCCTCGCTGACCGGGAACGCCGCGCTGGTCGGGCTCAGCGGCACCGTCACCTCGGTCCCCTGGCTCTTCCTCGGCCTGGTCAGCGGCACACTGGTGGACCGGTGGGACCGGCTGCGGGTGATGTGGATCGTCGACGGTGTCAGGTTTCTGCTGGTCGTGGCGCTGGCCGTCACGGTCGCCACCGGGCACGCCGACATCGCTCTGCTGCTCGGGGCGGGGCTGATGCTGGGGATCGGGCAGACGCTGTTCGACACCGCCAGCCAGGCGACCGTGCCGAGCCTGGTGGCCGAGCGCGGCAAGAAGCTGGAGGGGGCCAACGGGCGGCTCTCGGTCAGCCAGACCGTCGGGGAGCAGTTCGCCGGGCCGCCGGCCGGGGGGCTGCTGTTCGCCGAGGCGGCCAGCGCGCCGCTGTTCGCGAACGCGGCCTCCTTCGGCATCAGTGCCCTCATGATACGTAAGCTGGCCCTCCGCCGCCGAGCGGCCCGGACGGCCATGGCGCCGAAGCCCGCGGTGCCCGCGCCGCGGGCCTCGATGCCGCACGAGATCCGTGAGGGTGTCGCCTGGCTGCTGCGCCATCGGACGATGCGGGTGCTCGCGGTGACCGTCGGCGTGGTCAACCTCACCTACACCGCCGGCTCGGCCGTCTTCGTGCTCTACGTCCGGCGCGAACTGCACCTCGGGCCGCCGGCCTACGGGATGCTGCTGGCCGCGACCGCCGTCGGCGCGGTGCTGGGGGGCCTGCTGGTGGAGCGGGCCACCCGCTCGCTCGGCCCCGGCCGGATCCTGAGCGCGGCGCTGGGCCTGGCCACGGCCAGCCGGATCGGACTGGCACTGACCCACGAGGTCTTCGCCGCGGCCGGCGCTCTGCTGCTGGGCGGTATGGGAATCACCGTCTTCGCCGTGGTGTCGATCTCGTTCCGGCAGCGGCTCGTGCCGGACCGGCTGCAGGGGCGGGTGCTGAGCGCGTACCGGATGATCGCGCTGAGCACCGAGCCGCTCGGCGGCGCGCTCGGCGGGATCCTGGTCGACCGCATGGGAGTGCGGGCACCGTTCCTGATCGGCGGCGGCCTGCTCGCCCTGCTCACCCTCGTCACGATTCCGTTGCTCTCGAACCGTTCGCTGCGCGAGGCGGCCGAGACGGAACGGGAGGAAGTGGCCCGATACGAGGCTGGAAGCCAGACATGACCTCGTACAGTTGACCTGCCCCGGGCTGGGAACCCCGTCCGCGGTGCGGCTTCTCGCGATCGGAGAGATGGGCCAGTGGCCTCATGACAGAGCCCTTCATCGGCGAGTACGAGCGGGCGCAGGCGCATTTCGAAGCCTACGAGCGCACGGGGACCTGGTCCGAACTCGAGGCGGCGGTCCTGGGCTTTCGCATGCTCACGATGACACGCATGGACGGGCCCGTCGCGAACGGCCTCGCCGTCTCGCTCTGGTCGCGGTATGAGCGGCTCGGGGACCGGGCGGATCTCCACGAGGCCATCGGACTGCTGCGATACGCTGTGGGACGGTACGCGTCGGACCCGGAGCATCTGGCGAGTGCGTCGAACCTGGCCGCGACGCTGCGCATGCGCTGGCGCGTCTCGGGCGCCGTGGCCGATCTGACCGAGTCGATCGAGCTCAGCCGGCGCGTGCTGGAGGCCACTCCCGGGGGACACCCCATGCGCTCGGCGCGGTCGAGCAATCTGGCCGAGGGCTTGCAGACGCTGTATCTGCACCACGGCGACACCTCGGCGCTCGACGACGCCGTCACGCTGTTCCGGGCGGTGGTCGAGGCGGACGAGGCGTCCGGCGACGGCTCCGTGATCGCCAAGTCGAATCTGGCCGAGGCCCTGCGGCTGCGGTTCGAGTCCAGCCGGGACATCTCGCTGCTCGATCAGGCCGTCGTGCTCGCCCGCGCGGCGGCGCAGGCGTCGATGCCGCTGCTTCAGGACCGCTTCCGTTCCAACCTCGCCCTCGTCCTGCTCGCCCGCTACACCGCGACCAGACGGCCGGAGGATCTGCGTGAGGCCGGACGCCTCGCGGAGCAGGCGGTGAAGCAGACTCCGCAGGGCCATCCCAACCGGGCCGAACGCGCCAACGCGCTGGCGCAGGCTCGGCGGCTGGAGCTGATCGCGATGGGCACCGGCATCGCCACGCCGTCCCGGTTCGCGCGCCGGACCAGGTCCTCGGCGCAGTGGCGGCGCGCGGGAGAGCGGCTGGCCGCGGCCACGGCGACAGCGGTGCAGGAGACGCCGCAGGGCCACCCCTCTCGGGCCACGGCCCTGTTCTGGCACGGGCTCGCGCTGGGCTTCCAGGGCGACGACGACGCGGCCGTCGCCCTGTGTCGGCAGGTGGCGCAGGAACCTGCCTTCCCGCCGTGGCAGCGGGTCGCGGCGGCTAGACAATGGGCGTATATCGAGCTGTGGCGTGCGGACTGGGCCGGTGCCCTGGTGCCCTTCGTGCTGGCCGTCGGCCTGCTTCCGCACACCGCGCCGCGGCGGGTGACGCAGGCGGACCGGGAGCGGGCACTGGGCGTGTTCGCCGGGCTCGCGTCGGACGCCGCGGCGTGCGCGATCCAGTCGGGTGAGCCCGAGTCGGCGGTGGCGCTGCTGGAACAGGGGCGGGGCGTGATGCTCGCGCACGCGCTCGACGCCCGTACCGAGCTGACCGACCTGGAAGAGCAGCACCCTGATCTCGCGCGCCGGTTCGCGGAGGTGCGGACCGCGCTCGACGCGCCGCACGACCCGTCGTTCATCACCCGATCCGACGTCGACACCGCACTGACCGGTGAACACCGCCATGCCCTGGCCGAGGAGTGGCAGAGCCTGGTCGAGACGATCCGGTCGCGCCCGGGCTTCGCGCGGTTCCTGCGTCCCCCGGGCGTCGAGGAGATGCTGGCGGTGGCCGCCGGGCACGGGCCGGTGGTGATGGTGAATGTGAGTGAACTGCGTTGCGACGCCCTGCTGCTGCGCGATCGCAGCGTGACCGTGGTGCCGTTGCCGGGCCTGACGCTGACGGACTGCGCGGAACGTGCCGCGCGGCTGCGGATGGGACCGTCAGAGCACGTCCAGGAGATACTCGACTGGCTCGCGGATGTGCTGACCGGCCCGGTCTTGCGGGCGCTCGGCCTCGATCAGGCCGCGCCGCAGCACGAGTTGCCTCGGCTCTGGTGGATCCCGACCGGGCCGCTGGCCGCCCTGCCGCTGCATGCGGCGGGCGACGCGTCCGACCGGGTGGTGTCGTCCTACGCTCCGACGCTGCGTGGTCTGATCTCCACGTGGACCGCGCCGCCGATCACCCGCGGTGGGTCCGACCCGCTGGCCGTGGCCGTGCCCTCGGCGCCCGGCGTGGCCGCTCTCCCGGCCGTCGAACTGGAGGTCGCGGACATCGCACGGAAGTTCCCGCATGCACGGATCCTCAACGGCGACAAGGCAACGCGCGAGAGCGTGCTCGATGCGCTGCCGCGGCACAGTTGGGCGCACTTCGCGTGTCATGCCACGAGCGCCGCGGACGGGTTCGCCGGCGGGCTCGTCCTGTGGGACCACGCCACGGCCCCGCTCACCGTCGCGGACATCGCACGGCTGCGCCTGACCAGAGCCGAGATGGCCTACTTGTCGGCGTGCGAGACGAACGCTCCCCCGCCACGCCTGGCCGACGAGGCGCTCCACGTCGCGGGCGCGTGTCACATGGCCGGATTCCAGCACGTGATCGGGACCCTGTGGCCGGTGCGCGACCGGATCGCGCGCAGTACCGCGGACCGCTTCTACGACGCACTGCTCACCCGGTCCCCGCCCGCGCGGGCGCTGCACACCGCGGTGCGCGAGCTGCGCGACACCTGCCCGGCGGCGGTGTGGGCGGCGTTCGTCCACGTGGGCGGCTGAATTACGGCACCATGGGCGGTATGACCGATCGTGATCCGGAGCGCGGAGCCGTCGACGTCTTACTCGGCGCCCTGACAGGCACGGCCCTGCTGCCGTTCGTCCAGGCGATCGCGACCAAGGGCGGCGAGGACGCGTACGCAAAGATCAAACACGTCCTCTCGCGCAAGGGCCGCCGGCGGGCGAAGGGCGAGATCAAGGACGTCGGCACGGTCACGCTCGTCTTCCCCGAGGAGCGCATCGTCCTGCGCGTGCCGGCGACGATGACCGCGACCGCGTCCGAGCAGCTGGCACAGGTCCGGCTCCCGGCCCGCAGGGACGAGTGGCTGCGCATCTCGCGGGACCAGGCGACATCCCGGTGGGTCGTGCTCGCCTGCGATCCCCCGGAGGAGCTTGCGCACTGAACGAGCCAGACTACCGCCACTCTCGTGCGGTGGAGCGGCGTGTCCCGTACTGTTGGCCACACTGACTGGGTGTCACCGGGAGGTCGGGCCCATGAGATGGCGGCGCGGGGGAAGACCCGGCGAAGACTCGGACGCCCTGGTCATAGTGGCCATGGTCGCGCTGAGGGCGGGCGACCGTGACACGGCTGTGCGAAGGCTGACCGACGCGGCGGCCAGGACCGAGGATCTGGGCCGGGTGCATGACATCGCCCTGCTTCTCTGGCAGCAGCTGGGCGAGGTGCGTCGGGCCGAGGCGCTGTTGCGGCGCGCGGCGGACGCGAACTCGGTGCCGGCGATGAGCACCCTCGGCGTCCTGCTCCAGCAGATGAACCGGCCCCGCGAGGCCGAGCCGTGGCTGCGCATCGCGGCGCAGACCGGCGACGCGGACGCGGTCAACAACCTCGGCAACCTGTTGGAACGACGGGGCGACCTGGCCGAGGCCGTGGAGTTCTGGCGCAAGGCGGCGACAGCGGGCAGCACGATGGCGATGTCCTCGCTCGCGCTGGCGCTGTTCACCCACGGCCATGCGGACGAAGCGCGGCTGTGGTGCGAGCGTGCCCTCCTGGCCACGGCGGGACAGGACGAAGATCCGGCCGTCCTCGGCAAGCTCGCACTGGTCAGCAGGATGCTGGACAGCGGGCAGAGCGTGCCGGAGAAGCCGTTCCCGGGCGACCGGACCGTGCAGGACAACCCGGTGCGGGTGGAGGACATCAACGACCCGCTTGGCTTGGTGGCGGCGCTGCACCGCACCTTCCTCGCCGAGCGCGATCCCGATGTCCTGGACGCGGCACTGCTCGCGAGCCGGCAGGCGGTGGAGCAGTGCGTGGCGGGCTCACCCGCGCAGGCCGAAGCCCTGCGGATCCGCGGCTCGCTGCTGCGCGCGGACTTCGAGCGCAAGCGTGAGCCCGCGCTGCTCGACGAGGCGGTGCGGGCCGGCCGGGCGGCGGTCGAGGGTGCGCACGGGGACCGGGCGCGCGGATACGCCCAGTCCAGCCTCGGGTCCACGTTCCTGATCAAGAACGGCGTGCTGCACGACGACGACGCGCTGGACCAGGCGATCACCTCGCTCGAGGAGGCGCGGCGCCTGTTGGGTCCCGACGACCCGGAATGGCCCGGCATCACCTCGACCCTCGGCGGAGCGTTCACCCAGCAGCACATGCGCACCACCGAAGTCGGTGGCGGCACCGACCTCAGGCTGATCGCCAAGGCCATCACGCTCCTGGAGGCCGCGATCGCGGCCACACCTCCACGCGACCCCGAACTGCCGGCCCGGCTCTACAACCTGGCCATGGCGAAGATCCAGCGCGGGGCGCTGACACAGGACACCGCGATGCTCTCCGAAGCGGCGGTGCTGTTGCAGCGGGCCGTGCAGGGCATGCCCGAGCAGCACCCGGCCCGTGCCGCGGCGATCCGCATGCTCGGGGCGCTCGGCGGATCGCCCCCCTGATCGACCGGGGTAGTGAATCCGAGCCCTGATAGTGAATCCGAGCCCTGCTGAGGCAGACTGGGCGGGCGACAAGTTCCGACTGCTGCAGGAGGCTCCTTATGGCTCACATCGATCTGGGCGTCGACGAGCGCAAGTCCCCCGGGATCAATGGTCTGATGCAATTCCGGCCGGAGACGGCCAAGCCGCTCGGCGCGCTGGCCGACGTGCTGCTGCGCGGCCCGAACTCGCTCACCCCGGGCGAGCGGGAGCTGATCGCCGCGTACGTCTCGGGCCTGAACGATTGCGAGTTCTGCCGCGACTCGCACTCCGCGTTCGCCGCGGCCCAGCTCGAGCAGGGCCTGCCGCTGGTCGAGCAGGTGCGCGCGGACCGGAACACGGCCCCGATCTCGGCCAAGCTGCGCGCGCTGCTCGCGATCGCCGCCGCCGTCCGCGAGGGCGGGCGCACCGTCACCGGCGAGCTGGTCGAGGCGGCCAAGGCCGAGGGCGCGACCGATGTCGAGGTCCACGACACCGTGCTGATCGCCGCCGCGTTCTGCATGTTCAACCGCTACGTCGACGGCCTCGGCACCCTCCCGGCCGACCCGGAGGACTACGTCCACGCCGCCCACCACATCATCGCCAACGGCTACCAGGGCCTCGGCTGACGCGGAGCCCGATCCCGCGCCTCGCGCCTCGCGCCTGACACACCATCGGGTGCGAGGTACGGGGTGCAGGTGTGCGGACCGTCAGGTCCGCGGCGGCACGCTAGGCGTGGGTGGCATTCCACGGGAAGGGGCTGAGGTCGGGGGCGACCCAGCCGGTGCGCGCCTCGGTGCAGGCCAGCGTCGCGGGCCGGTAGAAGCGGGTGAGCAGCCTCTTGTCGAGCAGCACGGGGTTGCGTTCGGCGAAGGTGTCGAAGTCGGCGGCGTCGGAGTGCTCGGTGTGGTGAGCCACGAGTTCGACCCAGGCGCGGCTGACGGTGGCGTTGTACTTCTGCGGGGCGCCGGCGTACCGCGCGACCGACTGGATACCGTCGCTAACCAGGTCGATGGCGGCGGCGGTGCCGTAGCGGCAGACGGCGAGGTAGGTCAGGTGGACGTGCTGGCGGTGGGCGAAGCGGTCGGCGGTGGACATGACCTCCGCCATCAGTTCCGGGAACGGTGACGGCGTTCGGCTCGCGCTCTCATCGGAGTGTGCGTGAGCCCTGACGTGCCCGGCGTGGTCCTGCATGGTTCATCAGCCTTCCGTGGTCAGCGCGTTCAGGACGGCATGGAAGCCGGCGACCGCCTCGGGGGGCAGGGCGCCAAGGGCGCGGTGTTCGATGTCGGCGAGGGTCCGGGTGATGACAGCGGCGGCCTCGCGTCCGGAGTCGGTCAGTTCGATCAGGACGGAGCGCCGGTCGCCCGCGCGGGTGCTGCGGGTGACGTGGCCGCGGCGTTCGAGCCGGTCGAGCACGCTGGTGAGGGTGGTCGGTTTCGCCCCGACGGCGGCGCCGAGCTGCGAGACGGTGCGGCCCACACCGTCGGCGAGGTTGGCCAGCGCGTTGATCTCGGAGGGACTCAGGTCGAGGTCGACGAGTTCGGTGGCGATCAGGTGCAAGGTGGCGTGGGTGGCACGCTGCAGGGCCAGCAGCGCGCCACCCACGGACGGCGGTACGATCTCGGACTTCACGATTTCGAATAATACGATATCGGACTACCTTGGGCAAGGCCCCGGCGGCGAGTCGTCGTCAAGCCGTCAGTCGGGCTGTCCCGGGTAGGTGTCCGGGTCGGGCCCGACGCGGCCGCTCGCCGCCCGGTCGAGTGCGTCGATGGAGGCGATCTCCTCGGCGGTCAGTTCGAAGTCGAAGACGGCGAGGTTCTCCGCCATCCGCGCGGGGCGCGCGGACTTGGGGATGACGACGTGGCCGCGCTGGAGGTGCCAGCGCAGGATGATCTGCGCGGTGGTCTTCCCGTGGGCGGAGGCGATGCGGGTGATGGTGGCGTCCTCGAGCGGCTTGCCGTCGTGTCCGAGGGGGCTGTGGGCTTCGATCGCGATGCCGAGCCGTGCCGACGCCGCGCGCGCGGCCTCGTTGGTGAAGTACGGGTGCAGCTCGAACTGGTTGACCGTCGGCGCGACGCCCGTCGCGGCGACGATGCGCTCCAGGTGGGCCGGTTGGAAGTTCGAGACCCCGGCGGAACGCAGTCGGCCCTGCGCCACGAGTTCGGTCATGGCCTTCCAGGTCGAGGCGTAGTCGCCGTCGTACTGGGTGGGCAGCGGCCAGTGGATCAGGAAGAGGTCGAGGTAGTCGAGGCCGAGGCGCTCGAGTGTCTGCTCGAACGAGCGCAGCACGTCGTCCGGGCGGTGGTTGTGGTCGCCGAGCTTGCTCGTGATGTACAGCTCGTCCCTCGGGATGCCGCTGGCGGCGATCGCCTGGCCCACGCCCTGCTCGTTGCCGTAGTTCTGGGCGGTGTCGATGTGCCGGTAGCCGGCCTCCAGCGCGAGGCCGACGACCTGCGCGGTGATCTCGGCGTTCGTCGCGGACTGCTCGCGGTCCGGCTGCACACGGAGCGTGCCGAAGCCGAGCTGGGGGATCGTGGTGCCGTCCGACAGCGTGATCCTGGGGATGTGGGGCCGGGTAGTGGACATGGTCTGTTCCTTCGCTCGGATATTCGCTGGGTGTGCGCCGGGTTTCTCACCGACCACACAAACAGCCGGTGGCGAAGGGTGCGAGTCACTGCCGGTGGGGGTACTGTCAGGGACCCCCACCCGGGACGGGCCGCGCTTAGGCTGGTGGGATGGACAACCGGGCGGAAATCCGTGATTTCTTGAAGTCCCGCCGCGACCGGCTCACTCCGGAGCAGGCCGGCCTGCCGGTCTACGGCAGCCGCCGCGTCGCCGGACTGCGCCGCGGCGAGGTGGCGACGCTCGCCGGGGTGAGCGTCGAGTACTACACGCGCCTCGAGCGCGGCAACCTCGGCGGTGTCTCCGACGGTGTCCTCGACGCGCTCGCCCAGGCCCTGCGGCTCGACGAGACCGAGCGCACCCATCTCTACGACCTGGCCCGCGCGGCGAACACGACACCCGCACGCGCGCGCCGCCGACCCGCCGCGTCCGGCGTGCGCCCCACCCTGCAGCGCATGCTGGACGCGATGCCGACGGTGCCGGCGATCGTGCGCAACAACCGGTTCGACTTCGTGGCCGCCAACCCGCTCGGGCACGCGCTGTTCTCCGAGATGTACGCCGACCCGACCTGCCAGGCGAACTCGGCCCGTTTCAGCTTCCTGACCTCGGCCGGCCGTGATTTCTACCTCGACTGGGAGCGCGTCGCCAGGAACGTCGTCGGATCGCTGCGGGTCGAGGCCGCGAAGAATCCGTACGACCGCGCACTGTCGAACCTGATCGGCGAGCTCTCCACCCGCAGCGACGCCTTCCGCGTGCTCTGGGGCGCCCACGACGTGCACGTCTTCCGCGAAGGCCGCAAACGGCTGCGCCGCCCGGTCGTCGGCGAACTCGAGCTCGAGCACGAGACGATGCTGCTGCCGGACGACAGCGGGCTGCAGGTGGCGATGTACAGCGCCCCGCCGGGCAGCGCGAGCGAGGACGGACTCAAGCTGCTCGCGAGCTGGAGCGCGACCATGGCCGAAGTGAACTGACCGGCCGCGGCGCCGAGCCTCGATTCACCGAGCCTTGATTCGCTGAGCGTTGATTCACGGTGGACCCGCCGGCCGGTCGCGCCGTCGCGGACGGCGGGTTTCTTCGGCGCGCCCGCATGCGCGAGGGGGTCCCTGCTGGTACCTGTCACGTCACGGACTCCCACTCCGCCGCGGGCTCGGGTTGGATAGTCGGTGTTCCACCTGTGTCTTCGGTACCTGTCCTCAGAAGGAGCATTGATATGACTACGCAGCCCTTTCCGCCCGAGCACCCGCTCGCCGAGTTCGCGCCCAAACTCATCGAGCTGACCAACGACGTCGTGTTCGGCGACATCTGGGAACGCCCGGGCCTGTCCCCGCGCGACCGCAGCCTGATCACCGTCACCGCGCTGGCCGCGCTCTACCGCACCGAGCAACTCGGCTACCACCTGGACTTCGCGCTCAAGAACGGACTGAGCGTGGACGAACTGGTCGAGGCGCTCACCCACCTGGCGTTCTACGCCGGCTGGCCCAACGCCCTGACCGCCATCACCCAACTCAAGGCCCTCACCGAGCGCAGCGCCGAGACCGGCTGAGCACGGCACGACCCCGAAAGGAACCTACGCACGATGCAACTGCTCAAGCAGCCCCCGACCACCAAGGCCCCGGCCGAGATGTTCACCGGAGACGTGTGGTTCGACGTCGTCTACCGCGGAGAGGAACCCTCCCGCGCCCGGGCGAACATGGTCAAGTTCGCGCCCGGTGCCCGCACCGCATGGCACTCGCACGGCCTCGGCCAGACCCTCTACATCGTCGAGGGCATCGCGCTGATCCAGTCGCGCGGCGGCGAGATCCTCGAGGCCCACCCCGGCGACGTGATCTGGACCCCGCCGGGCGAGGAGCACTGGCACGGCGCGGCCCCCGGGCGGTTCATGAGCCACCTCGCGCTGTGGGAGGCCGACGAGGTCTCCTGGCTCGAACACGTCACCGAGGACGAATACCAGGGCCCGCGCACCGGCACCCGCTGCTGCTGAGGCACCCGGGTGACGACCCGGGTCATACCCCGCCGGCGACGCTCGTGGCCTCGACGCGCATCGGCCCGACTCCCGGCTCGGCTCGCTTCGAAGCCCGGGCGAGCCAGAGTCCGACGCCGAGGGTGCCGAGCGCCGCGAGCGCCGCGCTGCAGGCCAGGCCGGACCGCGCTCCGGCGTGCTGGGAGATCCAGCCGACGGCCGGGCCGCCGAGCGGGGTGGCGCCCATCGAGACGACCGTGTAGAAGGCCATCACCCGGCCCCGGACCGCCTCGTCCACGTGCGTCTGGGCGTACGCGCTGACCGCGGTGTTCAACGTCATCAGCAGGAAGCCGACGGGTATGAGCAGAAGCAGGAAGCTTCGATACTCCGGCGCGTACGCGGCGCCCGCCTCGGCCGCCGCGAACAGCAGGGCGCTGATCACGACCTTGCGCGGGCCGGGCACGCGGCTTCGGCTCGCGGTGAGGGTCCCGGCGACGGTGCCCACGGACAGCGCCGTGTTCATCAGGCCGAGGCCGGTCGATCCGGTGTCGAAGACGCGCCCGGCGAACAGCGTCAGCGTGATCGGGAAGTTCACCGCGAGGGTGGCGGTGAGCCCGAAGATCGCGAAGACGCCGACCAGGCCCGGACGGTCCAGGATGTAGCGCAGCCCCTCTCGGGGCGCACGCAGCCACGACGTGGCGGGCCCGGCGGCTGCTGCGGCCGCGGCGCGCGGGCGGATGGCCAGCAGCGCCGCGAGCACCGCGGCGAAGGACGCGGTGTTGACGGCGAACACCCAGCCGGTGCCGAACGCGCTGATGAGCACCCCTGCGATGGCGGGTCCGACGAGCCGGGCCGCGTTGAACGAGAGGATGTTCAAGCCCGCGGCGTTGGGAATGAGCGGCCGGCCGACCAGTTCGGCGACGAAGGAGAGCCGGGCCGGGTTCTCCACCGTGAAGACGCAGCCGAGGGTGAAGGCGAGCAGGTAGACCAGCCAGACGGGACCGTGCCCGGAGAACACCGCGACCGTCAGGATCAGCGCCTGGAGCGCGTAGAGCGACTGCGCGGCCAGCTGCAGGTTGCGCCGGTTCCTGCGGTCGGCGACCACTCCGCCCCACAGGCCGAACAGCAGGACCGGGGCGAACTGCAGCCCGGCGGTCCAGCCGACCGCCGTACCGCTGTGGGTACGAGAGAGTACGTACCAGTCCAGCGCGGTGCCCTGCATGGCGGTCCCGATGTTGGAGAGCACGCCCGCGCTCCAGTACAGGCGGTAGTCCCGCACCCGCAGCGCGGGAAAGGCGCCGGTCGGCCGGGAGCTCACCGTCGCCCGCGATCGGGGAACGCGGCATTCGCGGATCGTCTCGTGCTCATGGCGGGGGCTCCGTGGGTATGGCCGCCCGGCGAACCCCGGCCCGAGCGCGGCCGAATCGGGCACGCGAAGCAGGGCGCGAAGACCGCGCGAGGAGGCGACGGGGAGAACCTTGGACACCTGCCACGGCGTGACGGACGACGATGGCGATGTGAACGGCGACAGGACGCTGATTCAGATGATCTACGGGGTCAGCGACAGGAGCAGGACCACACGCGACCGAAGTCGATGTGGCTCCTGGTGGTCAGCGGAACCCGGATCATGGGGTCAGTCTCAGCGCCCCGGGCACCAGATGTCAATAGTCTCCATGCCCATGCGACCATTACCGCCCTCGCGACCACGAGCCGCTGAGGGCCGGTCCGGCTCCCGCCCGCAGGACGGCCCTAGCCGAGCCGCTGGTGGAGCCGGTCGCGTAGGTGCGTCAAATGGCTGATGCGCTCCTCGAGAGCGGCGACGCGCTCCTGGGCCACCCTCATGGCCGTGTCACAGCGCCCTGAATCGTCGGCTAGGGCGAAACGCGCGGGAAGCTCCTGGTCCAAGAGGTCGGCGAAGGTACGCACGTCATCGATGGTGAACCCGAGGGCCAGCAGCTCGCGGATGTTGCGCACCCGCCGCACGGAGGCCTGGTCGTACTGGCGATAACCCCGGCCGGTGCGGCCGGGCGAGAGCAGCCCCTGCTGTTCGTAATAACGGAGCGCACGCGTCGTGGTGCCGGCCTCTCGGGCCGCGTCGCCGATCTGCACGTGAGTCCCCCCTCTTCGCCGCGTCCGGCGAGCTCAGAGCTCGACTATCACGTTACCGGTGTGGCGGCCGCCGAGGAGGGCGAGTAGCGCTTCGGGCGCTGCGTCCAGGCCGCGGTAGCGCACAGCCGGTATGACCAGCCGACTTTCGGCAAGCCACTGTGCCAGCTCTTTCTCGTACTGCGGCGAGAGATCGGGGTAGTCGCGTGCGGTGAAGCCCTGGAGGCGGAGGCTCTTGGCGATCACGACGAAGGTGTCGAGTTCGAGTCCCGGCAGCTCGCCACCGCCCTGCTGACCCAGGACGCCGCACAGGGCGAATCGGGCACCCGGGCGAGCCAGCTCGAGGGCGGCGCGCAGCTGCTCTCCGCCCACGTTGTCGAAGTACACGTCGATCCCCTCAGGCGCGGCGCGACGCAATTGCTCGACCACCGGACGCTCGCGGTGGTCGAAGGCGGCGTCGTAGCCGAGTTCGTCGAGCAGCCAGGCGACCTTCGCGGGCCCGCCGGCGCTGCCGATCACCCGCCCGGCGCCTTTGAGCCGGGCGATCTGGCCGGCCATGCTGCCGACGGACCCCGCCGCGCTGGAAACGAAGACCGTGTCTCCCGGCCGCAGACGGGCGGCGCCCATCAGCCCGGCGTACGCGGTCTCGCCCTGGGCCAGATGCGCCAGCAGCCGGTCCCGCGCGTCAGCGTCCTGCCGCGGCCCGTCGGTCACCGCGTCCTCGTCGGCGGCCACCTCCACGTCCGCGGGCGCGATCTGCTCGAGCTGTCCGGTCGGGACGAGGGCGAAGTCACGCCAGCCCAGCCCGTGCAGCACCCACGTGCCCGGGACAGGCCCGTCGGCATCACCGCGCCGCACCACCCGGCCCACCGCCGGGCCCCACAGCGCGGCGCCCGGCCGGTAGCGCGGCATGGGCAGTTCCCCCTCCCCCATCAGCGCCCGCATCACCGCGCGCGCCGCGAACCAGTGGTTGCGCACCAGGACCTGTCCGGACGCGGGTTCGGGGAGGGAGACCTCGGCGATGCGGAAATCGGCCGTCGTGGGCAGGTCCCGCGACCGTACGACGAGGCGGACCTCACGGGCGGTGCGCGGGTCGGAGGAAGTGCTCGCGCTCTTCACGTTCACGGTGGACGCTCCTCGGATGATCGCGCACGTCCGGGCGGGGCCGGTTCGACCCCGAGGCTAGAGCTTGACCCATACGACAAGGTCAAGCGGGAATACCCGGCGAGCCCGCGGCGCTTTCGTCGCTATGGGCGATTCATCCGCTATGAGGCCCCTGCTCGCTGACGCACGGGATCGCGCGGTCGCGCAGATCGCGGCGCTGAGCCGGGAGTACGAGGACCTGCTCGAGGCGAACGCCCTGGTCGCGGTGGACGACGAGCACGACCCGGAGGGCGCGAGCACCGCCTTCGAGCGCGCGCACGTGGCCGCGCTGCTCGCGGCCGCCCGCACCCACGTCACCGACCTCGATCTCGCGCTCGAGCGTCTGGACTCGGGCGACTACGGACGATGCGAGGTGTGCGGCGCGCCCATCCCCGCCGAGCGCCTCGAGGTACGCCCGGCCGCGCGCACCTGCGTGAACTGCGCCGCCGATACCGGAGGCCGAGGCAGGTCCTGACCCGGTCGCAGCGCCGAGCCACACCTGCGGAGAAGGGCCCGGCCCAGCGCCGGGGGGGAGAGCGCTGGGCCGGGACGCGGCGGCCACTGAGACGGGGGATCCAGCGGCCGCGCCTGCCGCCGGAGCGGCATCAACCACACCATAGCCCTGACACGGCCGCTATGGCGGGAGAACGCAGTGATCTGAGCGGCGACTTCGAGAACGACACCCCGACGGGGTCCGCCGGGGTGTCGCCGAGGCGCCGCCGGCGCGCCGGAAGCCGAGGCGTCAGACGCGTTCGAGCTCGATGACCGGGATGGTGCGCGTCGTCTTGCTCGCGTAGTCGGCGAAGTTCGGCATCAGCGCGGCCTGCTTGGCGTAGTACTCGTCCCGCTCCGCGCCCTCGAGCACGCGGGCGATCACCTCGAACGTCTCGGCGCCGACCTCGACCCGGGTCTTCGGGTTCGCGACCAGGTTGTGGAACCAGGCCGGGTTCTCCGACGCGCCGCCCTTGCTGGCGAAGATGAAGATCCGCTCGCTCTCGCGGAAGTAGACCAGCGGCGTGACCCGCTCGTTGCCCGACTTGGCGCCCGTGTGGTGCACCAGGATCATCGGCGCCCCCTCGAACATCCCGCCGACCTTGCCCTCATTCTCGCGAAACTCCTTGATGACGGTGGTGTTCCAGTCCTGCGCCTCGGACATCTGCGGCCTTCCCCTGCGATGGATCGTTACCCGGACGAGGGTATCGATCTCTGTGTCGCCCGGGCGACCGGGGGCGCGGGGACGCGGGCCGCACCGCGTCGGCGGCGTGTCGTCGGCGTGTCGCGCTACGCGGACCGGCTCCGGATCCAGGCGACGTAGTCCACGACCGCCCGGGTGGTGTCGAATGAGGGCTCGTATCCGGTGTCGCGGCGCAGCCTGCTGATGTCGAGCCACATGGCCGGGAACCGCGGGTCCGGGTCGCCGCCGGATTGGAGCGGGGCGATGTGGCCGGGTACGGCCGCGGTCAGGGCATCCGCAACCTCGCCGTACGTCGTCATGCGTCCGCCGGAGACGTTGTAGACGCGGTCCTGGAGCTGGTCGGCGAGCTGCAGGCAGGCCAGTGCTCTGCCGCAGTCGCGGACGTAGAGCAGGTCGATACCGTCCTCGGCGTAAGGCAACACGCCCCCGGGCAAGGCGGCGACATCCACCGGCTCGCCCGCCACCGCCGCGTGAACCAGCTGCGGGAGCGCGAAGAAACGCGAGGTGGCGCGGCCGAGCGGGCCCCAGATCGCGCCGATGCGGGCGCTGTAGATCTCCACGCCGGTCGCCTCGCCGAGGTGCGAGACCAGGATCTCGTCGACCTTCTTGGACGCGGCGATGGCGTGGTGGGCGGTGAGCGGCAGCGGCTGGGCCTCGTGCTGCGGGCCGGCGCCGCCCCCGTCGTAGACGCCGATCGAGCTGGCCACGCCCATCCGCCGCACGTTCCAGGTGCGCGCGGCCTCGACCAGGTTGAGCAGCGCCTCCAGGTTCGCCCGCGCGTCGTGGACCGGGTCGCCGAAGTACGCCCCGGCCAGGTGCACGATCCCGGTGATCTCGTGTCTCTCGCCGAGGTCGAACAGCGCGCGGCGGTCGGTGACGTCGACCCGCTCGAGGTGGACGCGTTCGCCGACCTCGTCCGGGAACAGCGGGGCGTCGGTCTCGGCGCGCCGCTGGGCGAGCACGCAGGTCTCGCCGCGGTCGAGCAGCGCCCGGGTGGTGTGCGATCCGATGAACCCGAGACCGCCGGTGACGAGCAGCACGATGCGTCATCCTTCCTTCCCCCACATGCCTACTTGTTCAGCAGCGCTGACCATCAGTATGGCTGACGATTAGTCTAGCCCTACGATGAAAGGCATGTCGAGACAGTCGGAGGAGACCGGACCCAGCGTCGGGCCCCAGCTCAGCTCGCGGCTCGGTTACCTGTTCAAGCACGTCCAGCAGGCGCTGGCCGAGATCACCACGCCGGCGCTCGCCCGGTTCGACCTGAGCGGCCGTGAACTCGCGGTGCTCATCGTGCTCGACGGCCTCGGCCCCGCCTCGCAGCAGGAGGCGGCGCGCGGCCTCGCGGTGGACCGGACCACGATGGTGGCGCTGCTCGACGGGCTCGAGGCGAAGGGGATCGTGGCGCGCCGCCCGGCCGAGGAGGACCGCCGCCGCAATCTCGTCGAACTCACGGCGCAGGGCCGCGAGACCTTCGCGGCCGCGCTCGCGGCGAGCGACGAGGCCGAGCGCGCCTTCGTCGCCGGGGTGATGGACGAGGAGCACGCCGCCGAGTTCAAGGCGCACCTGCTCGCCCTGATCACGCAGCAGCGCGCCGCGCCCGAGCGCTGAGGACATCGGGCGGACAGACAGGCTGAAAGATCGCCAGACGGAAAGACAGGGCCGGGAATCCCGACGGATTACCGGCCCTGGTCTCTTTCGAGCTCCGGCGTACTACCCGGATCCCTCGGAGCGGCCGTGATGACGCCGCCCCTGGTCCGTGCCCATCTCCTCGAAGTCGTAGCGCTCGAGCTCGGGGCGTTCCCCGTCGGGGTGGCCGCTGGGCCGGTAGACGTCGCCGTCGCCGTTGTAGTGCTCGAGGTGCACGAAGGCCGGCCGGCGCTCGCGCGCGGCCGCTCCGTCGAGCGGCCCGCCGCGCAGGACGTAGCCCTTCGCCGACTCGGCCGTCGGTGGTTCCTGCGGTGAAGTGGTCATGGCCGCTCCTCGATCAGCACGCGGACGAGGCCTTGGCCAGGGAGGTGAACCTGTTGCCCAGGATGAGGTCGACGCTCGGGTCCTTGCGGCTGTCGGTCATGATCTGCGCGCCGGGCACCTCGGCCGCCACGGTGCGCAGCTCGTTCATCTCCGACTGCGCGCCCCACACCTGCGCCGCGATGGTCAGGTTGGACTTGAGCGGGTCGTTGGACACCACGTCGACGACGAAGCCGCGCTGCTGGAGCTGGGTGGCGGTCTGGGCGGCCAGGGAGTCCCTCTTCGTCGAGTTGTAGACGTTGAGGATGAAGTTGGCCTGCCCGGCCATCAGGCCGTCGGGGCCGCCCGGGTCGGACCCGACGGCGAACCCGGCCGCGGAGCCGTGAGCGGGCGCGTCGCACACCGAGGCGACCGTGTTGCGCTCGGGCGAGCTGGTCAGGAAGCTGTAGGCGCTCACCCCGAGCGCCAGCGCCCAGCCGGCGATCATGGCGACGAGCATATGGGTGCGCCTGCGCCGCCTTCGCGGGGGAACATACCCGTCGTCGAACGGCACGCTGAAGCGTTTCCCGCACAGCTGCCTGAGCGAGCGCTGCGTACTGGCCGAAGCGGCGGGCGCCGCACCCTCAGGAGTCCGACGCCTTATATGAAAATACGAGTTCATGCTGCGTTGATACCCAGGTCGTCGCCCGGGGTATTCGCATGCAGACCCGAAGTACCACGCTTGGCGTAACAGACCATCACACTTTAGCTGACCTGCTGTCAGCAGTCGCGAGCTGACTTGCCGTCAGCATGTCGCCGCGAAGGCCCGCCTCCGGCCACGCGGAACCTTCGCGCGGCGGGAAGCGGGCCTCAGCGGCCGGACTCCGCCGTACGGGCCGACGGTCACTTCGTGACGATGGACTCCACCCAGTCGATGAAGTTCGTCGTCGGGTCGCCGGTGCGCTCGGCCTCGGTGTGTGGCAGGGCCCATACGGTGGCGAAGTCGACGTTGCGGATGCCGTAGTTCTGCAGGGCCAGCAGCACGTTGATCTCAGTCGTGTTCGCGGTGTCGCCCTGCATGATCCCGGTGCGGATGCGCCAGTGCGGAGCCACCTGCGACTGCCGGTAGCCGCCGAAGGCGGGCGAGAGGTAGTACAGCGGGTTGTAGGCGTCGACCCGCCAGGCCACGTCCTTCCCGGCGTCGTCGCGCTGGGCGAAGTCACTGTCGTACGCGGCGGCGCCGTAGGAGGAATCCCAGTCGGAGTACGCGGCGTACTTCGCCTGGTTCGCCGCGATGACGTCGCGGGTGAGCGGCGCGAAGTGCGACGGCGCGTTCAGGCCCATGCCGAACACGCCGTTCTCCGTCTGCTCGCGGGAGTACCCGTCGAAGGCGCCGACCGGCTTGCTCGCGTTCTTCTGGCTGTTGACGAAGCCGCCCAGATCGAGCACCTCGACGGTGTTGGTCGCGGAGTCGTAGGTGACCCAGGTGGTGTCGGTGTTGAGATACGCGATGTAGTCCTCGACCGTCTGGAACGTGGTCGAGGTCGAACTCGTGCTCGGGGGCGTGGTCGAGCCGCCGGAGGGCGGCGGCCCGAACGAGGACTGCGTGTACGTGTAAGGGAACGCCGTATCGACCAGGAAGTCGTTGAGCGACGTGGTGATCACTGAGATGACGTACTCGTAGTAGCTGCCGGCCAGGTAGACGCCGCTGCTGGACTCGGCCAGCTCCAGCCGCCTGCCGTGCTCGTCGCGCAGGCCCAGGCGGTTGACGTACTTGGCCCAGGCGTTGGCCAGGTCCGTCGAGTAGGCGCTGGTCCAGGTGCCGGCCGCACGGGTGTCGGTCGAGGCGAACTGGCCCATGTTCCATTCGTAGGACAGGTTCGCCTCGTGCAGGCTGGTGATCGGGCACCAGGCCATGACGCCGGCGACGGCATCGCTCAGCGGCCGGCCGTGCGCGTCCTCCATCGCCGCGCCGATCGCGCGCAGGTAGGGGAAGTACAGGGCACTGTCACCGGACGAGCCGGCCACCGTGTCCTGGGCGCCGCCACCGCTCATGCCGAACAGGTAGATGTCGTCCGTACTGCCGGGCAGCACGCTACGGTTGTAGCGCAGGTAGCGGATGGCGGCCTTGAGGTCGGTCACGCCCCACGGGGCGTCGCCGGTGAGGGTGCTGGTCGAGCTGGACGTGCCGCGCATGCCCGGCCACACGTAGATGAATCCGGCCTCGAGGTACTGCGCGACCGCGCTGTAGCTGTAGGACGTGGCCGGGGACTGCGCGGAGTAGCCGGGAGTGTTGACCGGGACCACGATCGGCGCCGTGCGCGCCGAGTACGCACCGACGGTGCCCTTCTGGCTGAGCCGCGCGGTGTACGTGCTCCCGTCGCTGTTGAGCGACGCCGTCAGGTAGGCGCCGGGCACGTAGATCGAGAGGTTCTCGTAGTCCGTCGCGGCCGGGTTCGCAGCGTAGGCGGCCCCGATCTGGTAGTAGACGTCGTTGGTCGAGTCGTAGGACCAGGCGGCGGAGTCGAACTCCAGCGCGTCCTGCCCGCTCGCGCCGGCGGCGGCGCCCGACGAGCCGTCAGCCAGGGCCGTGCCCGCGCCCTCGGCGATTCCGAACGCGGCCAGCGCCGCGACGCCGGCACCCTGAAAAACGGTTCTACGTCTGATGTCCACCCGTGTACCTCCTTGTGCATCGGGTTGCATGGGCTCAGCCGCGCGCGTCCGCCGCCCCCATGGGTCGGGGGGTGGAGCGGACCGTGCGGCTGGTACGAGTCCCAGACCGTAGACTCCCCTGACTCAGGATTATCGATAATTTTGATGACAGTTGGGTGAGAAGGCTAGCGCGCGCCCGCGTCGAGCTTCCGGAGGTCCTCGAGGACCTCCGCCAGCCAGCCCTCGGCCAGCGACTCCGCACCGCGCCACAGGGGCTTGGTGACCAGGTGGAAGCGGAGGTTCTCGATCAGCCCGGCGGCGGCGATCCAGGGTCCTGCGGCCAGATCGTCGGCCGTGACCGGCCGCACCTCGGTGTAGCCCGCGAGGAAGTGGTCCCAGTTCGGCGCGCCGTACGGGAAGTCCGCGGCCGCCCAGCCCACGCCGGCGAGGTCGAAGTCGAAGACCACCAGTTCCGGCTCGTCGTCGGTGCCGCCGACGATCAGGACGTTGTCCATGGTCGCGTCGCCCTGACACAGGGCGATGGTCGGCGACAGGCCTTCCAGGGCCTTGCGCGTGGCCTCGGCGACACGCGTGACCATGGACCGGTCGGGCTCCGTGAGCCGCGGGAGCACCTGGGCCAGGGGCTCCTCCAGCAGCGTCGCCAGATCGCGCGGGCGGCGCCGCCCGGGCGAGGTGAAGGTGTCGCCCGCGGCGTGGATCCGGGCCATGAGTCGACCGTGCGCCCGGTGCAGGCTCGGCGGGAAGGGATACGGCGGGCGGCGCCCCTCCACCCGGTCCATCAACACCAGCGGCCGGGGCCCCTCGGGGGCGTCCCACACCCCTGCCATCGAACCGTCGGGGCGGCGCTTGATGGGCGCCACCGGGATCCCTTGGTCGATCAGGTGCGCGATCAGTTCACCCTCCCAGGCGACCTCCTCCGACCCGCGCCAGCCGTGGCGGTAGACCTTCAGGTAGTGGCCGGGCTCGACCACGTACACGTCGTTCGCGAAGGACCGGTGCAGGACGACCGCCTCGACGGGCACCTGCCAGTCCCGCTCGATGATCCTGCGCAAGGCCTCGGGTTCGGCCAGGGACCGCATCACGTCGGACACGCAGCAAGTCTCCCCCGCGCGGCAACCGGTTTTCCCGCCTCGGCGCAGCTCGCCGTGGCCCAAGCGTTATCGAATCCAGGCAACCTTCCGGGCCCCAGAGGGGGTGAGTACGGGTATGAGCGAACAGATCGGCTTCGCCGACTACGTGGCGGCGCGGCGCGAGCGCTGGGTACGGGCGGGCGTGCCTGCTCACCGGGGACCCGCACACCGCCGAGGAGCACCCGTCGACGCGACGATCAAGGAGCTGTCGTGAACGACCCCGAACTGAATCAGGGCGCGCCGAGCGGCAGAGACCCGAACGAGGCCGTCACCCGCGAAGTGCTCGACCAGGTCGTGGCGTCCGTGCACACCTCCCCCGACCTGGCCGAGCGCGTGCGGGCCGGGGGCATCGCGCGCCGACGCAGGACTCGATGGAGCGCGACCGCGGCGATCGCGCTGGTGGCCGCCGGGACGGCGGCGGGCGTCACCGCCCTCGGACCCGGCCAGAAGGCGGCGAGCGTCTCGGACGCCGCGTCCGGAGCCGCGACGGCCACCGCGTCGGCCGGCCCGGTGGCGCTTCCGACCTGCGCGGCCGAGGCGGACGCCTACCGCGTGGTGGAGCCGAGGACCGCGCCCACCGGGCCGGCCGTGGCCGGAGCCCCGGTGGCCGCGGTGGTCTGCCGCTACGGCCCGGACGGGAAGCCGGTGCGCTCCGCGACGGTGACCGACCCGGCCGACGTTACCGCCCTGCGCACCGCTGCGAACGCGGGGACGCCCTACGCCGGATCGAGGTTCTGCCTGCAGGGCTTCGGCAGCGCCGTCATCGTGTTCGTCTACGCCCAGGGCTCGCCACGGGGGGTGGCCGTGACCTACGACCCGGCCTGCGACGCCCTGGAGACGAAGGCCGGGTCGTACGACGCGACGGGGGCTCTGGACGGCCTGATCACCGGATGGGTCGGCGACTGGCGGGCGTCGGCGAGCCCGACGGGGTAGCGCGGACGGGGTAGCGCGCGGCCTAGGGAGTGTCTTCAAAGGGGCGTCGGGTCAGGCCGCGGCGTCTGACGCGTGCGCTCGCAAGGCGCCGGGCCGCGCGCATACTCGGTCGTCTGTAAACGGTCCGGCAACGCCGCGAGCGTGCGTGGCAGGCGTCGCGGCCCCGGCGAACCTTTGAAGACACGACCTAGAAGTCCGATGAAGATCTCTGTTCTGGCCCGGCCGCGCAGCGGTTGGGCCAGAATGCTGTCATGCAGGGTGAGTGGACGGGTGAACTGGCAGGTCCCGACGTGTGGGTCACGTGTCGGGAGCTGA